>JBDTSX010000025.1:0-16539 GCA_039930925.1 Acidobacteriota bacterium
ATGAACTCGGTATGCGAGGCCCCTCGCCGCAGTCCAAACGACTCGAGCACTCGGGAGTTCAAGGCGCGCAGCACTACGGCCGCCGGGTCGTCCTGGTCGAGCGTCTGAGTCGCGAAGATGCCGCCTTCGTGCGCCACCGCCATCGGCGGCGTGTGATAGCGGCTCGTCGCGGCGAACCGCACCGCGCCGTCGAAGACGATCGAGTCCACGTGATAGACCGTGCCCGGCACGTACCGTTCGACGAGCGCGTCCGCGTGCGCGTCGGCCAGCGCATCGATGGCGCTCCACAACTCCTCGCCGGACTCCACCTTGCGGATGCCGATCGCAGCCGCCTGCGATCGCGGCTTCAGCACCCACGGCGGCGGCACCCGCGCCGCCCACTCAGCCACCCGCTCGCGGTTCACCGCATGCACGAACTCCGGGCAGGGGATCCCTGCCGCAACCGCGCGGTGCCGCATCGCCAGCTTGTCGCGAAACCCCCGGGCCGTGGTTTCGCCCATGCCGGGGACGTGGAGGTACTCGCGCAGCATCGCCGCCAGCTCCACGTCGAAGTCGTCGAGCGCCACGATGCGGTCGAGGCGCTCGCTGCGGGCGAGGTGCGCCGCCCCCTTGCGGATGTCGTCCTCGGCCATCCCGCGCTTGATGAACGAGAAGCCGTCGATCGCCTCGCGCGGCCAGTCGGCGTCCCGCAGCTTCTCCTCGGTCAGCAACAGCACGCGGCAGCCCTGCCGGCGGCATTCGCGGAAGAATTCGTCTCCCTTGCGGTAGGTCGCAATGCACAACAACGTCAGCGGCATCATGTGTTTTCGCGGTCCTCAGCTTCTGCCGCACGGCGGGCGTCTGCGGTGGTCCGAGAGCGAGCGCACCGGTCTGGACGACGGTCAGGTCTTGCCGCGGGCGTGCCTACTTGCTCTCCGCCAGCCGCTGCCGGTACACCGCGCGCGCGTGATCATACGCCTGACGCGCATCAGCGAGCTCGCTCGGGCGAATCTGCGGCGCCTTCTGCGTCCAGCACTGGTTGACCGCGTCGAGACACCACTGCGCGCTCTGCCGCGAGGCCCGAACCGGTTGCCCGCCGACCAACGCGAAGACCGGGTTGGTGTGCGACGACGGCAGGATGCGGGCCGCGATCCAGCTGCTGCGCTCCAGCGGCACCTCGAACGTCATCGTCCGGATCGTGCCGTCGGCCAGAAGCGGCTGCGTCGCGACCACGGCGCCGTTCACCACGATCTCGACCGGCACCTCGCGGGTGACGCCGATGCGGGCGCGCTCCAGGTCCCAGTACGGCTTCTCGTCGTATCGCGCGCGACGGATGGACTCGTTCGGCTGCACAGCGAGGTTCGCAGCGGCCTTGAGGGTGACGGTCGCGCGGCCGGCGCGATCGAGGCTGACTTCGCTCTGGCCCGTGCCGACCTCGACGCCGTTGACGGCAAAGTCCATCAGATGGCTCTTGCCGTCGGACACGTAGTTCCGCCCGGCCTTCACGGCGTCAATCCACTTGCGATAGGTCAAGGCTCCGTCGACTTTCGCGTACGAGCGCGCCAGCCCGATGCGATTGTCGGTGATGCACGGAAAGTCCGTTTCGCCGCCGAGGCGCGTCCGGAAGCCCGCGTTCAGGACGTGATACCAGATGTTCAGCTCCCAGACGTACGGGGTGTCTCCCGCGGAAATGAAATCCACCGCGCCCGGATGGGTGACGTCCACGATGAACTCGTTGGCGCCGATCCCGTCGAACGCCGGCATGTCGTAATTCGGGAGCTCCTGGCTGCGCACCTCCAGGCCCCATCCCGAATGCGCGAATCCAACGACCGAGTCCTGAGACTTCGCCCAGCGAAGCACCGGCAGCGTCCACGTCGGCCAGTCCTCCAGCCGCTTCGTCCCCGGATAGTCCTGATCTTTCAGTCCCAGCAGGACCAGGTGGCCGGCGTGGCTGGACGGAAACCCGGAAACCTCTAGGTCGTAGTGCATCAGCGTCGACGGCGTGGACAGCGGATGGTCGGCGCCGGTGAAGAACTGTTTCTGGAAGTAGTACGACGGCCCCCACGTCAGCACCGACGCAACGTTGAGCGCCTCGCCGACAATCTGCGGCCACATGTCTTTGGGCAGTACGCCCTCGGTCGGGTTCTGGTAGTGCGAGCAACCGGCGGAATGGATGTGCTGGTCGCCAGAGTACCAGCCGTAGCGCGACGGATTGATCCACCGCACCAGTTTGAACAGCCACTCCTGCGGTCCCGCCACCGCCACGCGCCGCGACTCGGACAGATATTCGGGACCGCGGGTGACTTCGACGGTGAAGGCGCCGGCGGGCAGCGTGATCGTCTCCCCATCCGCCCGATAGATCTGCGGCTGAAAGAAGAAATCCGGTGCCAGCCGCTTCGACATCTGCGGATAAACCCGATTCACGTCGTCACGAATCAGGAACGCGCCGGTCGTCGGCCGGCCCTCTTCGTCGACCACTCGCATCCGCACCTGATGGGACGGTGCCGCAGTGAACAGGATGTCGATGTCGTTGCGGAAACCGATGTCCTGCGTGCCCTGACCGACGCTGAAGCCGACGGTGGCGGACCGCTGGCCGGCGTCTCGGCTCGAGACCTGCAGGATCAGATACTCGATGCCGAGTCCTGACAGCCGCGCACGCATCGGGGGCTCGGCGTAGATCGAGAGGTCGGCCCAGCGTTCCCGCCCCTGCGCGGCGGTCAGCTCCATCGGCGCTTCAGGCACGCCAACGCCAGGTCGTGACGGGATGTAGACGCGTCCGCTGTTGGGGCTCCGCACCGTCACCGGAGCGGTGATTCCCGCCTCGTTGATGACCTTCACCAGGAAGAGCCGCGTCCCCCCTTGCAGCAGCTCCGGCGGGGCCGGCCCCTGCTCCACTTTGACCCGGCTCTCCGGATTGACATGCACGCTGGCCAGCACGAACCGGTCGAGCACGTCCTGCACCCGGGTGACTGCCATGCCTTCGTCCGTGAACGCGACGGCGTCATTCAGCGCGCGTTCGTCGGCAACTGGCAACGGCTGGCCGAGATACCGCAAGGCGGTTTCGAGCCGCCGCACCTGTTGGGCCAGCGGTTGCAGCGGAACCGCACTCCCGGGCACGGTGTGCACGTGCTCCTGTGCGTGAAGGGAGAGCGTGACGCCGAACAGCACCAGCAGGGCCGTGGCCGCCCCGCCCAGCTCCCGTGCGGTCATGGCGCGGCAGCCGGTGCTGACTCGAGGGGCACGAAATACAGATTTTCCGTATCGACCCAGAGGTACTTGCCGATCGCGACGTATCGGTGCGCCGCGAAGTAATCCAGAATCTGCTGACGGACCGGCAGCAGCGCTTCGATGCACACGAGCGACGGCTTGAACCGCGCGATGTCGAAGCCTTTCAACGCCTGCGGCTCGTGCAGCTCGATGTCCATCGACAGAAAGTCGATGTGCTGAATGTTCTCCGCGTCCAGGAGATCGTTCAGCGTGATCGTCGGCACGTCCCGCACTTCGTCGGCGGTGCCGAACGTCTTCACGAACGCCTCGTTCGACGAGGCCACCAGCCCCATGTTCTTGATCATGAACAGGCGAGCGGTCTCGTTCGAGACGTCCGACACGAAAAACGGCGCGAACTTGGTTCGCGGACGGTAATTCGCGTAGCCGGCCGCGAATTCACGCTGCGGCTCGACCGCCACGCCAGACCAGCCGAGCACCGACTCCAGGTAGTAAGTCTTGCTGGCGCGACGATAGTGGTTGGCGCCGACATCGACGAAGACGCCGCCGCGCCGGTCCTGGAAATGGTCGCGGATCATCCACTCCTCGGCGTGCTCGGAGTAGTGATTGGGACCGTATCGCTGGCGGAAAGATTCGATGTCCGCGGCAATCTGGACCGCGTTCGGGGAGGCGGCCCGGCCCGATACCCGCCATGCAGGGGACATGACGAGCGCCACGAGCACCACGGCCACAATCGCCACCAGGGCGGCGATGCGAGCGATTCCGCGCCGCATCCTGCGCCGTTCCACGTCTGAAGGCACGGTTCGAGGCATGTCCATCCGTCGTCTGCCGGGTTGCGCGAACGCGCAGGGGATCTCCGGTCATGACGCGGCACGCCGCCGCGGGCCCGGGATCGCCGAGAGTGTAGCACCGCGACTGACAGCCGCATCGGTGCTCACAACAATTCAGGCGATCATCAGGCCCGCCTCACGACTCGTCTCCGAGCGGCAGCATACAGTCGCCGCATGGCTCGGAACCCTCTGCTGCTCGCGGCCGTCCTCGCTGCCCTCGTCATCCCGGCGTCGGCAGCGCAGCCAGACGACGCACCCGCGGTCACGCCAGCGGTCAAGGCGGCAGCCCTGCGCGCGCGGGCACTCGAGCTCGGATACAACCTCGATCACGATCAGGCGCTCGCGACCTTTCGCCTCGCGATGGCCGCCGACCCCACCGATCCCGCGCCCTACCGGCTCGTCGCGGCGACCGAATGGATCAACCTGCTGTTCCGGCAGGGGGCCGTCACCGCGGACGACTACCTCGGCCAGGCGCGATCCGATGTCGCCCGTACGCCGCCATCGGCGGAAGCAGCGGCCGTGTTCCGCACCAACATCGACCAGGCCCTTGCGCTGGCCGAGCGCAGGCTGCACGACAATCCGGCCGACGCCGATGCGCACTACCAGCTCGGCGCCGCGCACGGGTTCCTCGCCACCTACAAGGCCACTGTCGAGGGGCGCCTCTTCGGCAGCATCGGGTCGGCGCGGCGAGCCTACAACGAGCACGAGCGCGTGATCGAGCTCGATCCGCGGCGGAAGGACGCCGGCCTGATCATCGGGATGTATCGATACGGTGTGTCCCTCCTCTCGGCGCCGCTCCGCATCCTTGCGGGACTGGCCGGCTTCGGCGGCGGCCGCGAGCGCGGACTTCGCCTGATCGAAGACGCCGCGGCGTATCCGAGCGACGTCCAGGCCAACGCCCGGTTCACCCTGATCGTCATCTACAACCGCGAGAAGCGATTCGACGATGCGCTGCGGGTGATCGCCGAATTGCAGCGGCGGTATCAGCGCAACCGGCTGCTGTGGCTCGAGGCGGCGAGCACGTCGCTGCGCGCGGGACGGCCCGGCGCGGCGCGGAGCGCGATCGAAGACGGCATCGCCAGGTTCGCGGATGATCCGCGGCCGCGCGCGTTCGGCGAGGCGGCCCGCTGGCGCTACTACCGCGGTGCCGCGCTGGTGGGCCTGCGGGAGAGCGCGGCGGCGACGCCGGAGCTCCAGTACGTGTTGGCCGCCGAGGCCCCGGAGTGGCTGCGCGGCCGCGCCCACAAGGAACTGGGGAAGCTGGCTGACCTGGCGGGCGATCGTGATCGGGCGACGAACGAGTATCGGACGGCTGAACGCATCTGCCGCGCCCGGCAGGATGCGGATGGTGCTGACGAGGCGGCGGGGTTGATCCGGAAGCGGTATCGGTAGGGATCACGTCAACCGGGATCCGGGATCCGGGATCCGGGGCTCGGGGCTCGGGGCTCGGGGCTCGGGGCTCGCGGGAGTCGGAAGTCGGAGTCGAGAGTCGGGAGTCGGAAGTCGGAAGTCGCGAGTCGGTGGCGTCCGGCTTCAGCCGGACGGTGAGCGAAGAACACGACCGAGCAAAGAGCCGGATATGTCCAGACGCAGACGCACGGTTGGAGTCCTCGTTTGTCTCGCACTTGGTGTGACGTGGGGATTCGTGGTGCCCCGGGCCGGCGGGCCTCCGCTCCGCCGGGTCACGCGCGAGGGGCTCGTCTCGAGGTTCGAGGCGGACATGCGGCGGGTGGTGTACCGCTGGTCGCCGGACGATCCCCGTCCCGAGGCGGCGCGCCGGGCGGCACTCCTCGACTTCATCTACCAGACCTACGACAGCTCGGCGTGGATTCCCCAGTCGCTCTTCGATACCAATCTGGTCGTCCAGGCGATCGCGGGGGACGTGGACACCATCGTCCGCGACCGGGTCGGCCTGGTGCTCTGGCGCGACAATCCCCTGGTGCCGGCGTTCGGGATGGCGCCGGCGGTTGGATCGGGCGAACCGTTGAAGTGGACGGTGAACTGCCTGGTGTGTCACACCGCCGAGATTGACGGCGTGACGTATTTCGGCGCCGGCACCAAGGTGTTCGACGACAAGTGGCTCGGCGACGCGCTGAAGGTCCTGACCAACCCGCGAGCAAGGGCATGGCTGCTGAACAATCCGTCAGACGCGCGGTATGCCGCTGACGCGAACCGGATCCTGAACAGCCACCATCACGAGAAGATCGACTCGCTCACACGCGGACGTTCGACCGCGTTCGCCGCCTCGCACGTCGAGCTCTACATGAGGCCGCATGGCGGAACGATGCCGGGCAACGATGACGTTGGACGGGGCGATACCAAAACGCCGCCCCTCTGGCACACCGCGGCGAAGCTTCCGATCGGCCGCTGGTATTCGGATGGCAGCTTCCACGGACCGGTCCCGATGATGGCGTCGTCGATGGAGCTCGAAAAGGATCGGCCGTTCGACGCGCTGGTGACGTCGGTGCTGCCGGCGATCAAGCAGGAGTTCGACGGTGTGATCCGGCATCTTCGGCCGCCGCCTTACCCGTACGAGATCGATCGCGAGCTCGCGGCGCGCGGAAAAGCGCTGTTCTCTTCGAAAGAGATGCGATGCTCGCGATGCCACGGCGAGTACGACGGCCTCGGCAACGTGCGGTGGCCGGGAATACACACGGACGTCGGAACGGACATGGCGCGCCGAAATGTCGTCTCGAGTGCATTCGTCGCCGCGTTCGATGCCAGCCCACTGGCCGTCGAGGGGACGCTGGAGCCGAGTGAAGGCTACGCCGCAACGCCGCTCACCGGCGTCTGGGCCAATTTTCCCTACTTGCACAACGGGAGCGTGCCGACGCTCTCTCATCTCCTGGGCCCGGTCGACGAGCGGCCGCAGATCTTCGAGGTCATGGCGGCACGCCAGTTTGACCGCGTCCGAGTGGGTCAGGCTCTTTCAGTCGGCGGCGCCTCGGACAATCTGAGCGAGCCCGAGCTTCTCCGTCGCTTCGGCCGCGACCGGAACTGGTTCACCACCAGCCGCCCCGGCTCGGGCAACGGCGGCCACGACATGTGGCCGCGGATCAGGACAGACGCCAATCGACGCGCGCTGATCGAGTACCTGAAGACGCTGTAATCTTGCCGGGATCCGGGATCCGGGATCCGGTGATTTGGGGATTAGGAAGAGATCGTGATCAGCGACGCCCTCATCATCGGAGCCGGGCCTTCCGGTCTGGCCACGTCACGCGAATTGTCGCGCGCGGGAGTCGCGCATCGCGTCCTCGAGCGCGGGTCATGGGTCGGCCATACGTGGGCCAACCTCTACGACGGCCTCGTGCTCCACACCGGCAAGCATTTTTCGGCGCTGCCGGGCATGGCGTTTTCCCGCTCCACGCCGCTCTTCCCGCCACGCCGTGATTTCGTCGCGTATCTGCACCGCTACGCGGAACACTTTCGCATCCCGGTGGACGCCGGGACCGAAGTCGCAGGCCTCGAGCGCGTCGGCGACGGATGGCTGGTCCGCACCAGTCAGGGAGCGGAGCTGCGCGCCCGCTCGGTGGTTGTCGCCACCGGGATCGTGTCGAGCCCACGCGTCGCGGAGATCGCGCAACGCGATCGGTTTCGGGGCCGCGTTTTCCATAGCGCCGACTACCGCCGGCCGGACGCATTCGCCGGTCAGCGTGTCCTCGTCGTCGGCGCCGGGAACTCATCGGGAGAAATCGCGGCAGAACTGTCCGCGGCCGGCGCTCAGGTGACCGTCGCGATCCGATCCGGGGCACGCGTTGTGCCGCTCCGCTTGTTCGGCATTCCGATTCAGTACCTGGCTGTCGCGATGAGTGTGCTGCCGCGGCCCCTCCAGCGAGGAATACAGGCGGCCACCGGCCGGATGTCGGAAGTCGCGCGCGGGGGACGCGTGCTCCCCGCCCCGTCCGACAGCCCGTGCTCGAACGTGCCGCTCATCGGTTTTCACCTCGCGGACGCGGTGCGTGCCGGCACCATCCGGCTCCGCGGCGGGGTTGCGGCATTCACGGCCTCCGGCGTGCAATTCAGCGACGGCAGCGCGGAGCCCTTCGATCAGGTCATCCTCGCCACCGGCTACACGGCGGCCCTCGGCCCGCTCGGAGATCTGATCCGCCGCGATCCGTGCGGGTTTGCAGCCCGCCACCATCGCGTCGTCAGCGCGGATCAACCGGACCTGTACTTCGTCGGTCATAACTACGACACGCGCGGGGCCCTGATGAACATCGCTCGCGACGCGCGCCTGGCGGCGCGGCTGATCGCGGGCAGATCCCAATAGGCACGGTCCACCTTTCCTTCATGCCTGGCTGCTTCGGCGAGCGCACCGCTGACGGCGAGGATGGAACCAGAGGATCCAAGGTCAATGACAACGAATCTGGCGGCTTGCGCGTTTTTTCTCTCCCTGTTCACGGTGCTGCTGGTGATGCGCGTGATCGGGCAGATCGTGGTGGTGGTGTTCTCTCCCCGATGGCTGCCGCCGATGGAACAGTGGCAGTCGGGGCTGCTGCCCTATCCGGTGCTGCTCGCAGGCCAGGCCTGCGTGCTCACCGTGATGATCTGGATTTCCGCGGACTTCTCGCGCGCGGCCGGCGTATTCTTCCGGCCGATGCCGCACATCGGTCGCGCGGCGCTGTTGTTCAGCTACGTCTATGCCGGAGGGATGATCCTGCGCTACGCGGTGCGGATGGCCAGGCGGCCGGACCAGCGCTGGCTTGGAGGCACGATTCCGATTATCTTTCACAGTGTCGTCGCGGCCTTCCTGTGGACGTTCGGGCATTTCCACCTGCCGTTGTAGCGCTCGGGCCGCGGATCCGGCACAGCGGACATTCTGCAATCGAGCCGGTCGTCGAAGCCGGCGCATCGAGCGGAGACCCCATGGCGATTGACGCCGGCCAAACAGAGAGGCTCTTCTCGTACGGCACACTCCAGCTCGAGGCGGTTCAAATGGGGACGTTCGGCCGTCGCCTCGCCGGCAGCAGCGATCGGCTCCGAGGGTTCGAGCTCGCGGTCTTGACGGTTGAAGACGAGGCGGTGATCACCCTCAGTGGAAAAACGCAGCACACAATGGCCAGGTTCACCGGCCGCGATTCCGATGTCGTCCCAGGGGTCGTGTTCGCGGTGACCCCGCAGGAAATCCAGGATGCGGATCGGTACGAGGTGGCGGCCGTCCAGCGAGTGCGCGTCGACCTCGAATCGGGTCTCCGTGCGTGGGCCTACGTCGATGCTCGAGACGCAAACCCGATCCGCGGGCAAACGAGCACGGGCTCGGAGTAAGCTCTTCCGCGACACATGAGTTCAACCGATCCCGTCCTGCTGCTGGTCATCGCCTTCCTGGGCGTCGTACTGGTCGTGGTGCTCGTCACCTGGATGCGGATGGCCGCGTTCATTGCGCTGGCCGTCGCCTCGATGTGCGTGGGCATCGCGGCCCGCATGCCGCTCGCCGAGATTCCTCGAGCCTTTCAACAGGGCGTGGGCGACACGCTGGGGTTCGTCGCGCTCGTCGTCGGCCTCGGCACCGTGATCGGTAAGCTCCTCGCGGAATCGGGCGGCGCGACGGTGGTGTCCGACGCTTTGGTGCGAGCCCTCGGAGAGCGGCGCGTGGAATGGGCGCTGCTGCTGTCAGGGTTCATCATCGGACTGCCGGTGTTTTTTCAAGTGGGCCTGGTGCTGCTGGCGCCGGTGCTGTTCACCCTGGCGCGGCAGACCGGCATGCCGTTCATCCGGCTGGCCATTCCGCTCGTGGCCGGGCTCTCGGCCGCGCATGGCCTGGTGCCGCCCCATCCCGGACCGCTCGCCGCCATCGAGCGGCTCGGCGCTGATCCGGGGCGCACGCTCTTTTATTCGCTGCTGGTCAGCTTTCCCGTCGCGCTGGTGTGCGGCCCGCTGGTCGGACGGTTCGTCAGCCGCCACGTACGGGTGGAGCCGGGCGCGATCGCCGATCAGTTCACCGGCGTCAAGACGGCGTCCCGGATGCCGTCGCTCGGCACCACGATGGTCACCATCCTGCTGCCGGTGCTGCTGATGCTGCTCGCCGCGGTCGCACAGGGGACGATGGCGGACGGCCGGGCCCGTCAGTGGCTCGTGTTTGCCGGCACGCCGCTGATGGCCATGCTCCTGGCGGTGCTCCTCGCGCTCGTCACTTTCGGCCGGTCGTGCGGCTTCGATCGCGCGCGTCTCCTGCGTTTCGCCGAAGAGTCGCTTCCACCGATCGCCGGCGTGCTGCTCGTCGTCGGTACCGGCGGCGGCTTCGGCCGCGTGCTGGTGACCGCGGGCGTGGACAAGGCGATCACGCAAGTGATTGGCGGAATGCACCTCTCGCCGCTCGTGCTCGGCTGGCTGATCGCGGCGCTGCTGCGGGTGTCGGTCGGGTCCGCGACAGTGGCGTGCGTGACCGCGGCCAGCATCATGGCGCCGATGCTCGCCGCGACGCCGCACGCCAACCGCGAGCTGCTGGTCATCGCAATCGGCGCCGGGTCGCTGATCGCGTCCCACGTCAACGACGGCGGCTTCTGGCTGGTGAAGGAATATTTCAACATGACCGTCCCGCAGACCGTCGCGAGCTGGACGGTCCTCGAAACGCTGATCTCGATTCTCGGCCTCGCCGGAGCGCTGCTCCTCGGGCTGCTGGTAGGCTGATTCCATGCTGTTCGACGTGCACCTCGACCTGGCGATGAATGCGCTCGAGTGGAACCGCGACCTGACGAAGCCGATCGAGGACATTCGGGCGCGCGAGCGTCACTTGACCGACAAGCCGGATCGCGGCCGCGGCACGGTATCGTTTGCCGAGATGCGGCGCGGCGGAGTCGGGCTCTGTGTCGCGACGCAGATCGCGCGCTATGTCGCCCCCGGCAATCCGCTCCCGGGATGGCATTCACCGGAGCAGGCCTGGGGCATGACGCAGGGGCAGCTCGCCTGGTATCGCGCGATGGAGGACCGCGGCGAGCTCGTGCAGATTCGCGATCGCGCCGGACTGGATCGCCAACTGGCGGTGTGGCGCGATCCGATTGACGGCAGCGGCGACGAGCCCCCCAGGCCAATCGGCTACATCCTCAGCCTTGAAGGAGCCGACTCGATCGTCAACCTCTCGTACCTGGAACGGGCGTATGCGCAGGGGCTGCGCGCGGTGGGGCCGGCGCACTACGGTCCCGGCGTCTACGCCCAGGGCACCAACGCCGCCGGCGAGATGGGCGTGCGCGGGCACGCCCTGCTCCGCGAGATGGAGCGGCTCGGGATCATCCTCGACGTCACCCACTTGTGCGACGAGAGTTTCCGCGACGCACTCGATCACTTCGGCGGGCCGGTGTGGGCCAGCCATTCGAACTGCCGGTCACTCGTGCCGAACGGGCGCCAGTTCGACGACGATCAAATTCGCGAGCTGATTGCGCGCGGCGCGGTGATCGGGGCGGCCTTCGATGCCTGGATGCTGGTTCCCGACTGGGTGCGGGGGCAATCGACGCCCGAGAGCACCGGATGCACGCTCGAGAGCGTGGTCAATCACGTCGAACACATCTGTCAAATCGCCGGCAATGCCCGGCATTGCATGATCGGCTCCGATTTGGACGGCGGCTTCGGGCGCGAACAAGGGCCGGGCGACGTCCCCACCATCGCCAGCCTGGCACGCATGCCAGAGCTACTCGCCGCCCGAGGCTACAGCCGGGAGGACGTCGAACTGATTGCATACGGCAACGGGGTCCGGTTCCTGCGGGGGGCGTGGCAGTAGTGCGGGCGGGGCTCAGGCTCGCGGGAGATCCGTGAGGTTCCGCCGTAGAATGAGCTGAGGAGGCCCGCGATGGACCCGATGTTTCTACCCGACGTCGAGCAGAACCCGCAGCCCAGTGCGTATCGGGACCTGATCCAGACGATGCAGCGGCAGGGGACCGAGTATCCCCAGATCTGGCACCTGTTCGCGTACCTGCCGGCGGCGACGGAGCACCTCGCGCGGTTCACGCAGGAGATTCTCCGCGGTCCGTCACCGCTCACTCCGGGGCTGCGCGAGCTGATTGCCGCCTATACCTCGCAGCGGAACGATTGTCCGTTTTGAATCAAGTCTCACGCCGCAGTTGCGGCGGAATTGCTCGGTGACGAAGCCCTGGTCCAGGGCGTGCTGGCGGATCTGGAGTCCTCGGCGCTCGACGATAAACACAAGGCGTTGTTCCGGTTCATCGGCAAGGTGAACCACGATTCGCCGCGGATCACGCCGTCGGACTACGAGCCGTTGCGGGAGGCGGGGTGGACCGACGAAGCGATCTATTTCGCGATCACGGTCTGCGCGATGTTCAACTTCTACAACCGCTGGATTGACGCCACCGGCGTCCACGCGCTGTCGGACGCCGCGCACCGCGCCGGCGGCAAGCGCAGCGCGGCGAATGGCTACGTGCGTTGAAGCAGGGCTGAGGGCTGAGGGCCGGCGCGGCGGTCAAAGGAGTCTTGGCGTGAGCCACACGAGCGACGCGGCGGTCGCCACCATCGCCACCGCGTCGAGCCTGCTCCAGTACGTCTTCGCCGCGATCGGGGTCATCGGCTACTTCGTCAGTGCGGCGTGGATGTGGCGAGGGGTCTACGGCGTGGCAGCCAGCGTGATCGCGCACCTCGTGTTCCGGGCCTGGCACAATCACAACACCCGCCCAGACGCACTGTAGTGAGCCGCATCCCCACTCCCGCCGGATGGCTGCGATGATCGGTCCTCCTCTCCGCGCGCCCGGGGAGATCGCGCGCCCGGTCCGGGACGCGATTTCCGAGCGGATGGTGACTCCGTACGCGTCGGCGCCGCGGTGCACCGGGGCGAAGAGAATCACTTGTTCGACTTCAGCCACTACCTCGGCGGCTTCCGGCTCGCGTCGCGAGGCGCAGTGATCGCCGCGTCGAGCCGGGTCCCGAGCGCGGCAAACGCCGGCGTCGGACCATTCCACGTCAACTCGTCCACCGACTCGAAGAGTGAAATGTCGGTGCGCAATGTCGCGAGATCGCGGAAGAGCATGGCGAGCCTCCGATCGCGCGTCAGCGTCGCGGCCAGGGTTGCGGCACTGGCCGCATTCACGTGCCACGTGCTCGCATCGTCCGGGATCGACTCGATGTGGACGAATCGGGCCAGGACGGCGGCGGCCGACTTGGCCCCCCAGCCCCGCAGCCCCGGATACCCGTCGGCGGCGTCGCCGACGAGGGCGAGGTAGTCGGGAATCGAAACCGGGGACACGCCAAATTTCTTGATCACCGCCGCTTCATCGTTGATGACGTTGGTGCGCCGATTCAACTGCACGACCCTGGTGCCGCGCACGCACTGCGCGAGATCCTTGTCGGGGGTGCAGATGATCACCCGGTCCACCCGAGAGTCACGGGCCGCGGCTGCCGCGCCCGCCGCCAGCGCATCGTCGGCCTCGAACTCGACCATCGCCCACACCGGAACGCCCAGGGCGGTCATCGCCTCTTCGAGCAGCGGAAATTGCGCGAGCAGGTCCGGATCGATGCCGGCGCCGGTCTTGTACCCGGGCCACAACCGGTTCCTGAAGGACTCGATGACGTGGTCGGTCGCCACCGCCACGTGGGTGGCGCCGCGGGTCAGCATCCCGAGGACGGAGGCGACCACGCCGCGCACCGCGCCCACTTCACGCCCCTCGGCATCACGCGCGGAGGGGACCGCGTAGAAGTGCCGAAAGAGCTCGTACGTGCCGTCGATCAGATGAACGTCCAGAAGGTGCTCCGCTCTAACGCGCTGGTTTGCTCGCCCACGCTCGAAAGCGCGGCGCCAGTCCAGCGAGGACGCCGGCCGTCGCCTCGTCCACGTCTGGGAGCGGCGGGCGCACCGGCCCTCCGGCAATGCCGAGCCGGTCCATCAATGTCTTCATCACGCTGACCTCGTAGCCGCGGCGCCGCGCGCGCAGGGCGTAGAGCGGTACGATCAGCTCCGTCATGATCCCGGGCAGCCGCGGGTCCCCGGCGATGGCGTAGTCGTGCAGCGTATGCGCGAGCCGCATCGACAGGTTGGACACGCTCGACGTGTAGGCGCGAATCCCGGTCGCGTAATACGCCGGCACCATGTCGTCTCCGGCGCCGCCGATCCAGTGCAGCCGATCGCCGACGACCTCCATGATCATCTGAAGACGGCGTATATCTCCCTGGCCGTCTTTCCAGCAGATCAGCGTGTCGATCGACGCCAGTTGCTCGACCAGCGCCGCGCCGGGATGAAACCAGTCGCGGCTGTAGATCAGCAGGCCGAGCCGCGTGGCCTGCCCGATCGCCCGGTAGTACGCGAGCAACCCCGCTTCATCAGCGTGCGGGTAGTACGGCGGAAAAGCGAGGATCCCGTCCGCGCCCGCGCCTGCCGCCGCGATCGCCAGCTCGGCCCCGAGCGCGGGATTGAAGCCGACGCCGGCAATAACCGGCACCGCGCCGCCGCACTCCTCCACCACCGCGCGCACCACGGAAAGGTGCTCCCCCGGCGTGAGCGAATACAGCTCTCCCGTTCCCCCCGCGGCGACGATCGCGACCGGCGGATCATCGAGCAGGATCCTGACATTCGCGCGCAATCCAACCAGGTCGACGGCGAGACTCGCATCGAACGGCGTGATCGGAAATGCGAGAGGTCCGCGCAACTTCGCGCGCAGTTCGATTGGCGAGAGAGGCATGGGGGCTCCTTGTAAACAGATCAGTTTTAGGTTTTAGGGTTTTAAGGTTTTAAGGTGGGGTTCGGTTCTACGTTGGGTTCGGTTGGGTTCGGTTGGGTTCGGTTCGGGTTCGGTTCGGGTTCGGGTTCGGGTTCGGGTTCGGGTTCGGTTTGAGTTCGGGGTTCAAATTCGGTTCGATTCGAGTTCGGCATGCTAGTCCGGAGTTCGCGCTCGAGTCCGACTTCAAACCAAAACTGGAGGAACGAAGCGGGAACGAAGCGGGAACCCAAAACAAATCTGAACGAACGAGAACCCAACCCGAACGCAACCCGAACTTGAACTTGAACTTGAACTCGAACCGAACCCGAACCCGAACCCGAACCCGAACTTGAACTTGAACTTGAACCCAGACCCTATAACCTTAGAACCTATAACCAAGAACCCTAAAACCCAAAACCCTAAAACCTAAAACTTCCGCGCATGATATCGTGCGCGAGGTTCTCATGCCCGATCAGCCTGACGTCAGCCACAAGCTCGTCATCGCACGCGTCACGCGACGGCTGATTCCTTTCGCGTTCCTCTGCTACGTCATCGCCTACATCGATCGCGTGAATATCGGCTTTGCGGCCCGCGCGCTGCAGCGCGATCTGCACCTGACCGACACGCAGTACGGCATCGGCGGCGGCCTGTTCTTCCTGGGCTACTGCCTGTTCGAGCTGCCCAGCAACCTGATCCTCGACCGGGTCGGCGCGCGGCGGTGGATCGCGCGCATCATGATCACC
Source organism: Acidobacteriota bacterium (assembly GCA_039930925.1). Classification (GTDB taxonomy): domain Bacteria; phylum Acidobacteriota; class Vicinamibacteria; order Vicinamibacterales; family 2-12-FULL-66-21; genus JALZOC01. The sequence continues at coordinate 15,409 of JBDTSX010000025.1, forward strand.
TGGGGTCTGGTGTCGATGGCGACGATGTTCGTCACCGATGTCTGGTCGTTTTACTCCGCCCGCATCATCCTGGGCGTAGCGGAAGCGGGCTTCTTTCCCGGAATCGTTCTCTATCTGACTTACTGGATTCCCGCGGCCGATCGCGCGCGCACCGGGGCGCTCTTCATGATGGCGGCGCCGGTCTCGGTGATCGTCGGCGCACCGGTGTCGGAAGCGATCCTGAAGCTCGACGGCCTGCTCGGCCTCCATGGCTGGCAATGGCTGTTCCTGGTCGAGGGCCTGCCCGCGGTGCTGCTCGGATTCCTGTCGCTGCGGGTGCTCACCGATCGGCCGGAGCAGGCGACGTGGCTGCCGCCGGCCGAGCGCGACTGGCTGACCCAGATCATGCGCGAAGAGCGCGCGCGCCGCGCCTCGGTCGGGCACGCCTCGCTCTGGCGGAGCCTGGCGAGCGGACGAGTGTGGCTGCTCTGCGCCGTGTATTTCATGAACACGCTGGTGACTTACGGGATCTTCCTGTGGCTGCCGAAAATGCTCGCCGAGGCGTCGGGATCGAGCGGCTTCAGCGTCAGCGGGATGACCGCGATCCCGTTCACGGCGGCGCTGGTCGCGATGGTGCTCGTCGGCCGGCATTCCGACCGATCGGGCGAACGCAAGCTGCACGTCGCCGGCTGCGCGCTGACCGCCGCGGCCGGCCTGCTGCTGGCAGTCGCCTTCCGTCATAACATCTGGCTCCTCGTCCTCAGTTTTTCGCTGTCGCAGATGGGCCAGCGATCGGTGATGAGCGTGTTCTGGTCCATCCCGCCAATCCTGCTCGCCGGCACCGGCGCGGCGGCGGGCATTGGCCTCATCAACGGGATCGGCAATCTCGGCGGCGCGGTCGGTCCGCCGATCATGGGCGCGCTCCGCGAATTCACCGGCGCGTACACCGGCGGGCTGCTCGTGCTCGCGGGCGCGCTCGTCATCGAGGCGATCCTCGTCGTCAGTCTCCGGCTGCCGGATCCAGAGCCGGCGGCCAGTGCGGTGCCGCCCACCAGCTGACCCTCTCCGCCAGCCACAGCAGGCTTACAATAGGCACCCATGAGCGAGATCAACGCACAGGATTTGAACGGCGTCTTCGCCGTGCCGCCGCTG
>JBDTSX010000026.1:0-16524 GCA_039930925.1 Acidobacteriota bacterium
CGCCGGTGCTGTGCTTGTCCACCGGCACCGCGTCGAGATCGGGATAGGCGACCCGGACACCCGAGCGGACCATCGCGTCGGTCAGCATCGCCGTCTCGTCGTCCGACATGCCGCGGATCGCGATCGCCATCAACAGCGCGGCCGCCTGGTAGTCCGGCAAGGTGCCGTCGGTGACGCCGGAGACAAAGAATTGGATTTCGGCGCGGTCCAGCGCGCCGCCGTCCCGCTTGTGCCTGATGAGATCGACCGCGCGCATGCAGGATTATGTCAGGTTGGGAATCAGGCCGGCGCAGACCGGCACGACCGGGGAATCCCGGGCCGGCGGCTCAATGCTGCACAATCCGGCTATAGCGAGACTCTACTATAGCAAGAGACGCTTGCGGGCGGACCGGCACGAGTTGGGAGCCGGGGACTCGGGGCTCGGGGCTCGGGATCCGGGGCTCGGGGCTCGGGGCTCGGGGCTCGGGGCTCGGGGCTCGGGGCTCGGGATCCGGCGTCCGGGAACCGGGCAGCCGGGGGCCTGGGCTCGAGCTCCGAGTGCCCCGGGGCGCGGCCGACTGATCGATTAGAATGGGAGGATTCAAGCGATCCCCTCGCGAACATGACGGAAGTGACGCCGCTATCACCGGATCTCGTGCGCGGTGTCGCGGCACTGGCCCGCTCGCTCGTGGCGGCGGCACGGAACTGGTCGCTCTATCCGCCTGAGCATCCGGCGCTGCTCGCGGCGATCGGCCGGCTGCAGGCGACGCTCGCGGAGGCCGCCCACGAGTGGGTCCTCTCCTTTGGCGTCACCCCCGAGTCATTGCTCATCGACGGCGTGCCGGCCGGCGACGATGGGCCGGTTCAGGACGCCGCAGCCTGGCTTCACGACCACGACATCGTCCACATCACGTTCGCCGCTGACGTGCCGGTCGCGACCCTCCACGCGCTCCTCGCACTGCTGTCGGAGGACATCGGCGCGCTGCGGGCTCGCGGCGGTCCCGCGCAGGTCTGGCTGGAGGCCCGCCACACCGCCATCACGATCGAGCAAATCGATTTCGCGACGGTGTTCGAGGAACGCGAGGTCGAACGGCCGCTGAGCGACCGGGACGATTTGTGGCGATCGATCGTCCGGGCGGTGACCGATCGCCGCAAGATCCTCGGCGAAGCGGCGCAGCGGCGGATGCTCGACATCGCCGGGAACGTGCTCGCCATCGGCGAGCTCGCGCTGGACGTGATAGCGCCGAACGTCGCCGCCGACGGCTCGCCGATGCTGACGTCCCAGGCGGCGGCGGTCATCGCCGCCTACCGGCATCTCGTCAGCATCGTGGACGTGATGGAGCCGGGACGCCGGACCGAGGTGATGCAGAACCTCACCGCCGCCACCAGCTCGCTCGATCCGCGAATCATTCTCCAGATGCTCGGGGCGCGGGAGGATCCGTCCACGGGCGCCGCGGGCGGCGTGACCGACGCCGAGATCCGCAGCGGCATCGCGGCGGGCCTGGACGACTTCACCGTCGCGCAGCTTCTGGCCACCACCCTGGCGATCGAGGGCCTTGCCTCCGACCGGCTCGCCGGCGTCTTCGACACGATTGCGGCCGACCCGGCGCGGAAGCAGCGCGTCCTGACGCTGACCAGAACCCTGCTGACCGAGACGTCCTTCGGACAGACCGACCAGTTCGAGACACTCTGGACATCGATGCAGGAACTGCTGCTCACCTACAATGAGCGGCCGTTCGTGTCCGCGCCCTACAAGAACGGCCTCGACCAGGCGGGTGCGCGCGGCGATGCGATGGCCGGAGATGTGCCGGCCGACCTGCTGGCGCTCATCGAGACGCTGAGCCAGGACAGCGTGCGGCGCCTCTCCGTGACCCTGCTGGTCGATCTCCTGAGACTCGAGAGCGACGCGACGCGGGCCCCCGGCCTGGCGCGCGACGTCGCGGCGCTCGGCGAGGATTTGCTGCTGGCCGGCGACTATGCCTCCGCCCTGATCGTCACCCGGGCGCTGGCGGAGCAGGCGGCCACGGCCGGGGCCGTCACCAGCGAGGGCAGCCGCGTCGCGCTCGACGAGTTCGCCGACAGCGCCGCGTTCGACGAAACGGCCGGCGCGCTCGGGGACGTGGCGCCCGGTGATGCGGAGTGCATCGGGGACATTGCCGTGGCGGCCGGCATCGCCGCCGCCGTGGCCCTCGGCCGCCGGCTGGACGTGGACGACCTGACGCCCACGCGCGAGCGCGCCACCGCGATCATCCGCCGCTTCGGCGGCGCCGCCGTGGACCCGCTGGCGCCACTCCTCACCGGGCCTCACTGGTACGCCCGCCGCAACGCGGCGGAGCTGCTCGGCCAGTTGCAGGCTCCCGCGGCGGTCCCATTGCTGCAGCCGCTCCTGCGCGGCGCGGACCCGCGCGTCATGCGCGCGGCCGTCCGTGCGCTGGCGAACATCAATCATCCCGCGGCGGCGCGGGCGATTCACACCGTGCTGCGGGCCTCGACCGGAGCACAGCGCCAGGCGGTGGTCGGCGCCCTCGTCGAGGAACGCGATCCCAGGGTCCTTCCGGTATTGGTCCGCATCCTCAATGAGAGCGCGGCCCTCGGCGCCGACCATCAAATCGTGATCGAAACGCTCGGGGCGATCGGGGAGCTCGGGGGTGACCAGGCCGTGCCGCAGGTCGCGGCGGTGATGCGGAAGCACAGCTGGCTGGCGCGGAAAAAGACGCGCAGGCTCCGGGAGGTGTCGCTGCGGACGCTGCGGCGCGTCGGCACGCCGGCGGCGACCAAGGCCGTCGCAGATGCCGTTCTGAACGGCGATCGGATGCTCCGCAAGCTCGCGCGGGCTGCGGTACTGGCTCAATGACCGATACCGCCGCATACGAGGAGATCGTCCGCCGCCTCGCCGCCGCCGTCCGGGGAGCTTCGCTCTATTCGCCCGCTCACCCGATCGTCGCGCGCGGCGTGGACGCCCTGACCACTCTCTCGCACCGGGCGCTGCAGCAGGACGACTCGATCGTCATCGGGTTCATCGGCGACGACGTAGTCGTCAACGCGCAGCGGCTGTTCCGCTCGGCGGCCATGCTGATCGGCCTCGGCCGGGACCTGCGCGACCGGGAGATCGAACGGATCACGATCGCGCGGGGCATCACGCGCGATGAGCTGCAGTGGTTCGTCGCGGAGCTCGCCGACCGCACCACGTCCGTCCCGGTCGCCACGCGGCTGGAGCAGCGCGGCGTCCGGCGCATCACCATCGGCCGCATCAACATCGAGGAGCCGGAGGAGGAATCGGGCGGCATCGCTTCGGCGCGCCGCCTCTACGGCTCGGCGGTCGAGACCGCGCAGACGCTGTGGGAATCGGCCAAAGCGGGGGACCAGCCGGATCCCGGCGCCGCCCGCCGGATCATCGACAGCCTGGCGCGGATGGTGTCGCAGGACCGCACCTCGCTGATGGCGCTGACCGCGATGAAGCGCTACGACAACTACACCTTCACCCACATGGTCAACGTCGCGGTGCTGGCGATGGCGCAGGCGCGCTCGCTCGGCATCACCGGAGCACTGCTGCGGGAGTTCGGATTCGCGGCGCTGATGCACGACATCGGCAAGGTCCACACGCCGCTCGAAGTCCTCAACAAGCCGGACAAGCTCACGAAGGACGAATTCGACCAGATGAAGCAGCACGTGGTGGACGGCGCCCACATCCTGCGGCGCACGCCGGAGATGCCGGCGCTCGCCCCGGTGGTCGCCTTCGAGCACCATCTGCGCCAGGATCTCTCCGGCTATCCGGAGAAGATCGGACATCGCGACTTGAATCTCTGCACCCAGATCGTCAGTATCGCGGACGTCTACGATGCGCTGCGCAGCAACCGGGTGTACCGCGAAGGCCTGCCGAGTGAGCGGATCCGCGCGATCATGACCCAGAAGGACAGCCCGGCGTTCCATACGCGCCTGCTCCGGCGGTTCATCAACCTGATCGGGCTGTTTCCGGTGGGCACCCTCGTCAGGCTGAGCACCGATGCGGTCGCGGTCGTGATCCACGAGCACCCCACGGATCCGTTCAGGCCGCAGGTGAAGATGCTGCTGGATCGGGCGGGCGGCGCGGTCGAGGAGCCGCCCCTGCTCAACACCTGGGAAGCCGACGGCCGGGGAAATTTTCCACACTCGGTGGTGGAAGCCGTCGATCCTGATACCGTGCACATTGACCCGCTGGCGTTCATGTGACCATGCCCGAGCCCGTTTCGCCTCCGACGCTTGCGCCCGACGTCGCGATCAAGTTCGCGGAGTTCGCGCGCGCCTGCAAGTCCGCCGCGCGGGCGGTGTCCCTGTATCCCGGCACGCACCCGGCGATTGGAACGACCCTCGGACGCCTCGCGCAGGCGACGCAGCGGCTGACCGAGCAGGGCCCCATTCAGATCCAGGTGCGGGCCGACGCGCTGCTGCTCGGCGGGGCGCTGGCGACGCGTCCAGACCCGGCGATCGCGGAACTGGCGGACGTCCTCTACCGGCATGTGATCGGCGGCATCACCGTCACGGCCGCGGCGGACGGCGAATCCTGGCGCACCCTGCTCCTCCTGCTCGCGCGCGCGCCGGAGGAGGTCCGCGCCGACGGCGGCATCGGGCGGCTGTGGGCGACCGCCGGCGGCCCGAGCCTCGAGATCACCGAGATCGACTATGCCGAGGTGCTGCGGGACAAGCAGGGCATCGCGGCGACCATCGATCAGATTCTCGCCGCCGCGCTGGCGGGTCCGCAGCTGGAGCTGGACGATTCCGCGATGGCCGCCCTGGTCGATGTCGTCGGCGATGCCGCCAAGCTGGATCAGCTGATGGCGCAGCTCGACACCACGACCGCCGGCGACGGCGTGGACGTCAAGGCGGCGGCGTTCCTCAGCCTGCTGCGCGGGCTCGCGGAGTACGTGGCCCGCAGCCACCCGGAACGGCTCGAGACGGTGTTCAAGCAGATGGGGCACGCGGCCGGCCGCCTCTCGGCTGAAGCGATGCTCGGCCTGCTGGCCCAGCGCGGCCGACCCGAAGCGATGGCCGGCAACATCAACGTGGTCAGCGCCGTCACCGACCGGATGAGCGACTCGTCGGTGGTGCAGTTCGTCGCCGGCTCGGTGATTGCCGAACGCGGCGCGACCGACCGCCTCGCGCACGCCTTCCAGGCGCTCGTGCCTGAACCCGCTCGCCAGCGGCAGCTGCTCGCGCTCGCCGAGACCGAAGTCGCCTCGTCGGAGCTCGCCACCGATCAATCGTTCGAAGAGTTGTGGGGCCGCGTCGAGGGGATGCTGACCTCGTACTCCGACGCCGATTTCGTCTCGAACGAATACGGGCGCGAGCTGTCCAGCGCGCGGGTGCGGGCGGTGGACGTCGAACGGACCAGCGACGACCCGCCCGAGCGCGTCGCGGCCTGGTTGACGACCGTCAGCGATGGCTCGCTGCGCGGACTGGATCATCAGCTCCTCCTCGATCTGCTCGCGATCGAGGCGGACCCGCTGCGATGGCGCGACATCGCCCAGACGGCGGTCGTGCAGGCCGAGCATCTGGTCCGCGTCGCCTATTTCGATCAGGCCTGGCAGCTGGTCGAAGCGGTCGTGACGCACGCCGCGGCGAAGCCGGAGCGCCAGCCGCACGGCCAGGCGGCACTGAATCAGTTCGGCCGCGGCGCGATGATGAAGCATGTCGCCGCCCACCTGCGCAGCATCGACGACGAAGGATACGAGCGGTTCAAGCGGGTGTGCCGCGAGATCGGGACGCCGGTGATCACACCGATCGCGGAAGCGCTGTCGAACGAGCAGGACGCGCGCTCGCGGCGCCGGCTGCGCGACATCCTGGTCGGGTTCGGCGCGCGCGGCCGGGAGGCGGTGCAGCAGCTGATGAGCGCGTCGAACTGGGAGGTACGCCGCACCGCCGCATACCTCCTGCGCGAGTTCGGCGGCGCCGAAGGCCTCAAGGAGCTGGTGCCCCTTCTCACCGATCCGGAACCGCTCGTCCAGCGCGAAGCGATCCAGGGCCTGGTTCTGAACGGCACCGAAGACGCGTCCGCGATCCTGCTGCGCGCACTCTCGACCGCGTCAGGACGCACCCGCGAGACCCTCGTCAACGAGATTTCGGCGGTGCGCGACGAGCGCGCGGCACCGCTCTTCGCCTATCTGCTGCGCCGCCTCGATCGCAAGGCCCAGCCGCAGATCTACCTCGCCGCGATCGAGGGACTGGGGACCTTCGGCGGCAGCGATGGCGTGGAGGCCCTGACGTTCGCGCTCCACCAGCGGGAATGGTGGTCGCCGCTGCGGACGCGACGCCTCCGCGGCTCGATCGCCGCCGCGCTGCGCCAGATCGGCACCGAGCCCGCGGTGGCGGCCCTCCAGGCGGCGTCGAAAACGGGATCGCGCGGCGTGAGGTCCGCCGCGCGGAGTGAGCTGGAGCGGATCCCCGGATAAACACAGCATGCCCGACACCACGCAGACACGGGTTCAGCTCTACGACGAGTTGTTACGGCGCTTCGCGTCCGGCGTGCGGGCGGCGCAGCTCTACGCGTCCGATCATCCGCTCGTCGGCAAGAACACCGAGGGACTTCTCACCGTCCTCAAGACGCTGCACGCCTGGCAGCACTCAATCGCCATCGGCATCGTCGGCACCCAGCTGGTCGTGTCGGATACGCCGATGACCAAGGCCAGCCTCGGGATGGTCGAGCTCATCAAACGGCTCAAGGACAACAAGATCGAGCGGATCGCGTTCGAGCGGGGGATCACTGCAGACGAGGCGACGAAGTTCGTGCAGGCGGTCGCGATCCTTGGCGGCAAGGGCGAGCAGGCGGATCCGACCTGGCCCTTTCCGCACATCCGGGTCGGTCGCATCACGACGGACGAACGGAAGTCCGACGGCATCGGCGGCGACATGGCGGCGATCCGGCAGCTGTATGCAAACGCCGTGGCGGTCGCGGAGGTGGCGTGGGACAGCGCCATGACGGAAGGCGAACCGGACCTGCCGGCGGCGCTGCAGGCGGTCGAGGGGCTCGCCGACGCGGTCACGCAGAACCGCACCGCGCTGGTCGCGCTGACCGCGATGCGCAACTACGACAACTACACCTTCACGCACATGGTGAACGTGTCGATCCTGACGATGGGCCAGGCGAGGGCGCTCGGGATCGAGGGACAGCTGCTGCGGGAATTCGGGCTGTCGGCGCTGATGCACGACATCGGCAAGGTCCGCACGCCGAAGGAAATCCTCAACAAGCCGGACAAGCTCACCGACGACGAGTTCACCATCATGCGCCGGCACGTGGTGGACGGCGCCGAGATTCTGCGGCGGACGCCAGAGATGCCGATCCTCGCGCCGGTGGTGGCGTTCGAGCACCACCTGCGGATCGACGGCAGCGGCTACCCGTTCGGGGTCACCCGCGGCGGCGGGCTGAATGTCGGCACCATGCTGTGCGGCATTTCCGACGTTTACGATGCGATGCGATCGCAGCGCGCCTACCAGCAGGCCTTCCCCACCGATCGCATCCTGGCGGTGTTGAAACGGAACGACGGCACCCAGTTCGATCAGCACCTGGTTCGACGCTTCGTGCAACTGCTCGGCATCTATCCGGCGGGCAACCTGGTCCGATTGAGCTCCGGGGAGATCGCCGTCGTCACGCAGGTGCACGCGCCCGATCCGCACCGTCCACGCGTGCGGGTGGTATTCTCGGCGGACGGCGCGCGGCTCGACCTGCCCTACGATCGCAACCTCTGGGAGCTTGGCGCGGACGGCAACGCGACCACCGTCGACGCGCCGGTCGATCCGGCCGACTACAACATCGATCCGCTGAATTACCTCCTGACCTGAGCCTCCCCGCCGTTCGGAAACCCGGGGTTTGAAACTATACTCACCCCCGGTGACTGAAGGCTTCCGCACCGTCCTCGTGGCATTCGGCGCGCTCGGCGCCGGTCTGACCTGGCTGGCGGTCCGCACCTCGCTCGTGCCGGTCAGCTCCCCCGACCGGCTCGTCTCGGAGCTCCGCCTCTCGCAAGTGTCGGCGCTGCTGCTCGCCATGTCGGCCGGCGCCTACGTCGGACTCGCGGTCGTCAATGAAGCGCGTCCCGGCGTGGGCTTCGACGTCGCCCTGGCGATGGGATTTCTCGTCGTCGCGGCCTGGACGCTGATGCGCGATCCACGCCAGGCGCTGACGATCCTGGCACTGTCGTTCGCGGCGCATGCGGTGCTCGATGTGGCGCACCGTCCCGGCTGGCCGCTCCCCGACGGCATGGCCCCGCGCTGGTATTCGATCGGCTGCGCGGTCTACGACGTGTACATCGGCGCGCTCTGCTATTTTCCCATCCTCCGCCGCTGACCCTCCGGTAAGATAGAGGCTCTCCAGCGCTGCAATCCTGGGAGTCAACATGCCCGTTCGGTTTCGTATTGCCTGCACTATCGGTGTAGCCGCATGCGTCGTGGTGTGCGCCGGTGTGATCCCTCCCGTCTCCGGCCAATCGAGCGGCCGGGCGGTGGCGATGACGACGGCTTCGCCGGCGGGGCTGCGCGCCGCCGATCAGCGGTTGGATAGCATGCTGCGCGCCGGTGAGCTGCGCGTGCGGCAGACCAGCGACGATCCCCTGTTGCCGGGACGGACAAATCAGCGCGCGGATCAGTACTACCGCGGCGTGCGCGTGTTCGGCGCGGACATCACCCGCCAGTCCAGAGACGGGGTGACCGAGTCGGTGTTCGGGACGGTCTACGAAGGCCTCGGGCTCGACCCGTCGCCGGCGATCGACGAGGGCCGCGCGCGCGACATCATCGAGGCCCGGGCCGGGGTCCGCAGCGATCCCGCGATCGCGCCGGAACTGCTGGTGCTCCCGCTCGAAGGCGGCGGGTACGCGCTGACCTGGCGGCTGCGGGTCGCGACCCGCAGGGACGCGCGCCAGTATTTCATCGACGCGCGCACCGGCGCCGCGGTCCGGGACTACAGCGATCGGAAAACCCAGAGCGCCGTGGGGCGCGCGCGCGGCGTCCTTGGGGATACCAAGAAGATCAGCGTGATGCCCGTGTCCGGGCAGTTCCAGACCGCCGACGAACTGCGTCCCCCGATGATCCTGACCTACGACATGGCGGGCAATCCGGGACGAGCCGACGACTTCCTGCTGGGCCGCGTCACGCTCTCCAGCATCGATCTGGGATCCGATGCGGACAACGACTGGACCGACGGGGCGATCGACGATGCGCACGTCTACACCGGGTGGACCTACGACTATTACTTCAAGCGGTTCGGCCGGCACGGCCTCAACAACAGCGACCTGCGGATCCGCAGCCTCGTGCATCCGGTGCGCCGGTCCGATCTCAACCGCTATATCAGCGACTACCCGGACTTCTTTCTGAATGCGTTCTACGACGGCAACGGCGTCATGCTCTACGGGGAAGGGCTGCCCGCCGGCGTGACGATCGGCGGACAGGTGGTGGACTTCTTTTCCGGATCGCTCGACATCGTCGCCCACGAGTTGACGCACGGGGTCACGGAATACACGTCGAACCTGATTTATCAGGGGGAGTCCGGCGCGCTCAACGAATCGTTCTCGGACATCATGGGGACGAGCGCGGAGTTCTTCTTCCAGCCCCCCGGCCCCGGTCCCCTGCAGGCCGACTACCTCCTCGGCGAGGACGTCTTCCGCCCGGGCGGACTTCGGTCGATGTCGGATCCCGGATCGTTCGGCGACCCTGATCACTACTCGAAGCGATACACCGGCGCGGAAGACAATGGCGGCGTGCACGTCAATTCCGGCATCTCGAACCAGGCGTTCTATCTCGCCATCGAGGGAGGCACGAACCGCACCTCGGGCCTGAGCGTGCAGGGTGTCGGCGCCGCAAATCGCGAGCAGATGGAGAAGGTGTTCTATCGCGCGTTCACGCAGCTGCTGCCGGCGAATGCGACCTTCGCGGTGGCGCGAGCGGCCACCATCCAGGCGGCCCGGGATCTGAACGGCGCGAACAGCGCCGCCGAACGCGCGGTGACCAGCGCCTGGACCGCAGTAGGTGTGAACTAATGCCGCGCCACACCGTACGTGTCGGACTGAGCCTGGCGGCGTTGTGGCTGATCTCCGCGACTGCGCGGGCACAGTCTCCCGAGCCCCGGGCGGTCCTCAGCATCAGCGGGGGGGTGCAGTCGGTGACCGGTAAGCTCTCGGATCACTTCGAGACGCCGCTCAACGCGGAGACCGAAACGGTCGACGTGAAATATTCGTTGAAGCCCGACCTGCTGGTCGAGGCGGGCATCGGCGTCCGGCTCTGGACCCATCTCGGCGCCGGTCTCGCGGTGTCGCGGGCGACCGGGACCCATTCCGCGGAGATCGAGGCCAGCATCCCGCATCCGTTCTTCTTCGAGCGGCCGAGGGCGGTCAGCGGCACGGAAGACCACATCGTCCGGAACGAAACCGGCGTGCACGTGCAGCTGCAGTATGCGGTCAGGGCGGGGCGGAGCGCGACACTCGTGCTCGGCGCCGGTCCGTCCTGGATCAGCGTCGAGCAGGAACTGGTCACGGCGATCAAGTTCGACGAGACGTTTCCGTTCGACGCGGCGACCTTCAGTGACGCGGTCACCACCCGTGCCAAGGCGTCGGCGGTTGGCTACAACGTCGGCGCCGATCTGCGGTGGATGCTCACCCCCCACGTCGGGTTCGGCGGTCTCGTCCGATTCACCCGCGCGACCGTGGACCTCCCCGCTCACGACACCGGACGCATTTCGGTGTCCGCAGGGGGTGTGCAGGGAACGGTCGGACTGCGGGTAGGATTCTAGGAGGGCTGAGGGCTTACGGCTGAGGGCCCACATCCTTGGCCTTTAGCCTAGCCTGCAGTCTTCAGCTTTCAGCCTGCGAGTCGTTGGTCCATGTCCGATTTCACTTCCCGCGTCGTGGCGACGGTTCGCCGAATTCCGCCGGGGCGGGTCGCGACCTACGGCGACATTGCCGCGCTGGCCGGACGGCCGCGGGCGGCGCGTGCGGTCGGCAACGTGATGCGCGATTGCGGCCGCCCTGACGTGCCGTGTCACCGCGTGATCGCCGCGGCCGGACGGCTCGGTGGGTTCGGCGGCAACCTCGAGATGAAACGCGCGCTGTTGCGGGCCGAAGGGATCAGCGTGTCGGCCACCTCGGTAAGGGATTTCCGAAATCGCCGCTGGACCCCGGGAAAGAGCTCGACCAGCCGGCGAACATAACCGGCGTGCCTTCCGTTAAGTCTGGGGTGACCCTGAATCGCCATGTGTCAGCCTCCGGACCGGAGGCTGAAACCGATACGGGTTTCAACACCGCCCTCGCCCAGCGGAACCCGGGCGCCACGGACGGTCTTGAAATGGCCCGCAATCGCTCACCGCGGGCAACGCGGCAGCTCCATGGCTACGTCTAAGGCTGCAGGTCCCCCCGAGGGGCGGACGCCGAACACGACCGCCCGGGCGGAGGACCTGGCGCTCGTCGAGCGGTGCCGCCGCGGCGATTTGTCGGCGTTCGAGGACCTCTACCGGGCGCATGCCGGCAAGTTGTTCAGCCTTACCTGCCGGATGCTGGGCAATCCTCACGACGCCGAGGATCTGCTGCAGGAGATTTTTCTCTCGGCGCATCGCAAGCTCGAGAGTTTTCGGGGAGAATCGGCGCTCGGCACCTGGCTGTACCGGCTGGCAACCAACCAGTGCCTGGACTACCTGCGGAGCCGCGCGGCGCGGACCACACAGTTGACCGATACGCTGGACGACGAGCCGACGCTGTACCAGGCTGGGAACCGGAGCCGCGGGCTGGCCGAGCAGACGGTGACGAAGATGGATCTCGAGCGCGCGATGGCACGGCTGCCTGACGGGTGCCGGGCCGCGTTCGTGCTTCACGACATCGAAGGGCTGGAACACCGGGAAGTCGGCGAAGTGCTCGGCATCGCGGAGGGGACCTCGAAGTCCCAGGTGCACAAGGCACGTCTCCGGCTTCGAGCGCTCCTGTCGGAGCGGCTGTAGAGAGCGGGCAAACGAACATGAAGTGCACGCAATACCGGCAATGGATCCAGGAGCGATCGGACGGAACACTCGGGCCGCTTCGGGCCGGGCAGGTCGACAGCCACCTCGCGGAGTGCGACGCCTGCGCCGCGTTCGCCGCCGATCTCGACGCCATCCACGCCGCGGCCGAGTTACTCGCCCCCCTCGCGCCGCCTGACCGTGTCTGGCTGCAGATCGCGGGCCAGCTCCTGCAGGAAGGACGCGTTTCACCGCTGCCAGCCGCGCGTCCGGTCCCGGGGCGGCACATGGCGCTGCTCGCGATTGCCGCCGCGCTGGTCCTGGCGGTCGGCGCGTCGATCGTGCTGCTGCTGTCGCAGGCGGGCCCGAGAGTGGCGCCGCGGCCGTCCGACGCCACGGTGCAGCCGGGCAACGCCGCGGCCGACGAGACCGTCCAAAGCGTGGAAGCCGAGTTCAGGCTCGCCGAGCAGCACTACCAGAACGCGATTGGCAAGCTCGAACAGGCCGAGCGCCTCGATCGCACGGCGGCCGCGGGGCAGCAGGACGGCGAGGACACCATCGACCCGAAGACCGCGGCGATGCTGCAGAAGAACCTGCAGGTGATCGACCAGGCGATCGCCGAAAGCCGGGCGGCGCTCCGGTCCGAGCCCCAGAGCGCACCGGCCCGTGACAGCCTCTTCGACGCGCTTCGCCGCAAGGTCGGGCTGCTCCAGGACACCATCGCGCTGATGAACGAGATGCGCAAGGGCAACTCGGCCGGCGCGGCGCAGATTGTCGACGGCGTAAACAAGTCATAGCGGCGCGGTCCCGCGAAGGGATCGGCCGGAGCCACAGGACGCATCATGTCAGAGAGAGTACTCACCCTCATTGCGCTGATCGCGCTGGCGACGCCGGCGGCGCCGGCTCGCGCGCAGGCGTTCCCCGAGGGGATCGGATCGATTGTCCGCGACACGCTCGAGAACGTCCGCGGCGTCGCGCGCTATCAGCAGGGGCGGGAGGAACAGACCGATCGTCAGACCAAGACTGTCCGGATCGGCGCGAACGGCGAATTGAGCCTCGGCAACGTCGCCGGCGACATCGTCGTCACCCGCGCGAACGGCAACGAGGTCACGGTGGAGATCGTCAAGACCGCGCGCGCGCGCACCGCCGGCGAGGCCCGCGAGATGCTCGGGCTGGTCGAGGTCACCGTGAGCGAGCGGCAGGGACGGGCCGACGTGAAGACCGCCTATCCGGGCGACGAGCGGCGGAACAACCGGCGCAACATCAATGTGTCGGTCGCCTACACCGTGAGCGCGCCGGCGGGCACGCGTCTGACGGTCAGCTCGGTGTCGGGCAGCATCAAGGTGACGGACATCAAGGGGGATCTCACGCTCAACTCGGTCAGCGGATCGGTGCGCATCGCCAGCGCCGGCCACATCGCCACCGCCAAGTCGGTGTCCGGCAACGTCGAGATCGTGGATACGCAGGTGGATGGCGAGATCGAGGCGCAAAGCGTCAGCGGCAACGTCAGCGCGCGGAAAATCAGCGCGCGCCAGCTGACGCTCGGGAGCATCAGCGGCGAGATCACCGTCCAGGACGTGCAGTGCGAGCGGGTCGAATCGCATTCGATCAGCGGGAATGTCGAGTACTCGGGGGTGCTGGCGAAGAGCGGCCGCTACGAGTTCCAGTCGCATTCAGGCGACGTCCGGCTGACGGTGACCGGCGGGACCGGCTTCGAGCTCGAGGCCAATACGTTCAGCGGCGAGCTCCGATCCGATCTGCCGCTGAAGATGGACCGTTCCGACAGCGACCGCCGCGGCCGTCAGCGGACGCTCCGTGGCGTATGGGGCGACGGCAGCGCGGTCGTGAACATCACGACTTTCTCCGGCAACGTGGTCATCGCGAAACGCTGACATCCCATACTGTCGGGTTTCGCGACGCAGCCTCGCCCGACGGCCGGCGCGATATCCCGGTTTCATGGGCAAACTCGACGATCGCTCTCGTTCCGCCGTGGCACCCTCCTTGCTCCGTCGCGAGAAGCCACATCATGGCCCGTTGCCGGTATAATTGCCGGGATGGGTAGCTCGACCCTCCGCCGCCGCGGTCGACAACTGCGGCGCGGCGGTGAAGGCCTGGATTCGACGCGGTCAGGAGAATAGCGATATGAGAAAGCAGTGGGTTCTGGTGGGGATTCTGGCGGGGTCGCTGATGGCCACGTCCGCCTCTGCGCAGCACACGGCGCCGAAACAGCAGCCAGCCACCGCCGCGGCTCCCGCAGCCCCGACCGGTGAACTGGCGCTCGGCACGGTGCGCATCCCGAAAGCCATGATGGCCGACGGCAAGCCGCTGGCGGCCGGTACCTACATGGTCCGGCTGACCGCCGAGGAAGCCAAGCCGAACGCGGTCGGCGCCAGCGAGAACATCGAGCGCTGGGTCGAGTTCGTGCAGAAGGGCACGGTCAAGGGGCGCGAAGTCGTGAGCATCGTGCCGCAGACCGAAATGAAGGAAGTCGTCAAGGACGCGCCGCCGCCGGCCAACGGCTACAAGCTCCAGCCCCTCAAGGGGGGCGAATACGTCCGCCTGTGGATCAACAAGGGCGGGAATCACTATCTGATCCACCTGCCCACGGGCTCGGCCGCCAAGGCCTAGGAATCGCTCATCACTCATCACTGATCGGGAATCGCCGATCCATCGGCGATTCGTCGATCAGTGATTCAAATCATCATCACGTCGAATTGCTCGTGATGGAGGTGCGTGTCCGGCTTGACCGTCACCGGCTTCCCGAGCGTGTGCTGCAGATCGCGTAGCAGCGCGCTTTCCTCTTCCTTCAAGGCCCGCGCAATGTCCGGGTTCACTCTCAAGATCACGCCCTGCCCTTCGAACTCCGATCCAATCTTCTTCATCTCGGTCAGGATCTCGTAGCAGATCGTCGACGCCGACTTGATCGAGCCTGAGCCCGAACAGTACGGGCAGGGATCGGTCAGCTGCCGCTCGATGCTCTGCTTCACCCGCTTGCGCGTGATGATCACCAGGCCGAAGTCCGACACCTGCAGCGGCTTGGAGGGGGACCGATCCTTCCGAAGCTCCTTCTCGACCTCCTGGAAGACCTTCTGCCGGTTCTTCTTCTCCTCCATGTCGATCAGGTCGAGCACGATGATCCCGCCGAGATCGCGCAGGCGGACCTGGCGGACGATTTCCTTGACCGCCTCGAGGTTCGTCTTGACGATCGTGTCCTCGAGCCGGCCGGTCCGCTTCCCGACATAGCGCCCGGTATTGACGTCGATCGCGACCAGCGCCTCGGTCTGGTTGATGACGAGATAACCGCCGGATTTCAGCCACACCTTGCTGCGCAGCGCCTTGTCGATCTCCGCCTGAATCCCGTACTCCTCGAAAATCGGGAACTCTTTCGTGTAGAGCTTCACCCTCGGCAGGAGCGTCGGCATGATCCGCTCCATCAGCGTGACGATCCGGCGATGCTCCTGCTCGTTGTCGATGCGGATGGCCGTGAAGTCCTCGGTCAGCAGGTCGCGCAGCAGCTTGGTGACGAGGCTCTGCTCCTGGAACAGGACCGCCGGGGGACGGCGCGCCTCCATCCGCTGGCGGATCTCCGTCCACACCTCGTGGAAGTAGTTGAGATCGCTGATGATGTCTTCCTTGGATCGCCCGCCGGCGGCAGTGCGGATGATGACCCCGCCGGTGAACCCGTGCTCCTCGCGGAAGTCGCGGACGATGCCGCGCAGCCGGGCGCGCTCGTCGCGCGATTCGATCTTGCGCGAGACGCCGACGTGATCCACGGTCGGCATGAACACCAGGAATCGACCCGGCATCGTCACATGCGACGTGAGCCGCGCCCCCTTCGTGCCGAGCGGTTCCTTGACGACCTGGACGAGGACCTCCTGGCCCTCTTTGAGGAGGTCTTCGATCTTGGCTTGCGGCTTGTCGTCGCGCGAGGCGCCCCGCGACGATCCCCCGTCGCCCCGAGGCGCCGAGCGGCGGTCGGGCGGTCGGCCGTTCAGCGCGTCGCCGGCGGCGTCCGCGGACGCGAGCTCCGCACTGTCCGCGGCGGGCGGCTCTACGACGGCGACGATCGGTGCGAGCCCCTCGTCTTCGTCCCCCGATTCGAGGCGGTCGAACTCCTCGACGGTGTTGACGACTTCGGTGACGTAGAGGAACGCGTCGCGCTCCAGGCCGATGTCAACAAAGGAGGACTGCATGCCGGGGAGCACCTTGGAGACCCGGCCCTTGTAGATATTCCCCACCACGCCGCGCTGCCGCTCGCGCTCGATGAAGATCTCGACGACCTGATCCTCCTCGAGGATCGCGACCCGCGTGTCGTGCTCTCCCGAGGAGATGATCATCTCCTTGTTCATGAATAGGACTCCAGAACGCGGCGGAACCCGTCGCTCCGTGCGCACCCGCGCAGAAGCGGGCCGGCGCGGACATCCGTCCGGCCAGCCAGCACGCGAAGAGCGCGAAAAGCAGAAGCGTCATGGTTCCCCGCTAGTTCGTAAATCGCCTCATCCGCACGTTGAGGATCAGGCCGAAAGCCGCGAGCGCGGCGATGATCGACGAGCCGCCATAGCTCATGAGGGGCAGCGTAATCCCCTTCACCGGCGCCAGGC
>JBDTSX010000027.1:0-16245 GCA_039930925.1 Acidobacteriota bacterium
TTCGTGCCCGGCCGGCCGGAGGCGATCCGCTACGAGCTTCCGGACGTCTACCACGCGTTCAGGCGCGGGCACCGCATCATGGTGCAGGTCCAGAGCTCGTGGTTCCCGGTCGTCGATCGCAATCCGCAGAAGTTCATGGAGATCCCGACCGCGGCGACGGCCGACTTCCAGAAGGCCACCGAGCGCGTGTATCGCTCGCGGACGCTCGGCTCGTCGATCACCGTCCTGGTCGAGGGCGCACCCGTGACGCTCAAGTAACGCGGCCGATCCGCATCTCGGAGGACACCATGACACCGTACACCCGGCGGACCGGGCTCGCACTGATCCTGCTGGCGCTGCTTGATCCGATCGCCGCGCCGGCGCAGACGTCCAACGGCGAGCACTGGATCGCGACCTGGGGCACGGCGCAGCAGCTGGCCCGAATCCCTCCACCCGCTGCCGGACGCGGCGCTGGAGCGCCGGCGGCACCCGCCGCGAACGCCCAGCCGGCGCCGGCCGCGCCGGCACCACCGGCCCGGCCGCCAGCCCCGGCTCAATCGGTCGCCGCCGGAAACGCCGGACGCGGCGCGCCTCAGCGCCGATTCGGTATTCCACCTGCGCTGCCCGGTCTCAGCAACCAGACGATTCGGATGATCGCGCGGGTCAGCACCGGTGGGCGGACCGTTCGCGTGCGCCTGACCCACGCGCTTGGCGCGACCGCGCTGCCGCTCGGGGCGGCGCACCTGGCTCTCCGCAGCACCGGCTCCGGCATCGTCCCCGGCTCGGACCGCGTGCTCACCTTCAGCCGGAAGCCGACCGCGACGCTGTATGCGGGCCAGGTGCTGGTGAGCGATCCGGTGACGATAAATCTTGCGCCGCTCGCCGATGTCGTGGTCAGCCTCTACTTCCCGGGGGAGACGGGTACACCGACCAGCCACACGTTCGGCCTGCGCCCGACCTACGTCTCGACCACGGGAGACTTCACCGGAGCCGCCGAGATCGCCGACGTTGCGGCAACCATGCAGTCGTATTACTGGCTCGCCGGCGTGGACGTCCTCGCCCCGGCCGACGCGGGAACGATCGTGACCTTCGGCGATTCCATCACTGACGGCGATCAGTCCACGCCCGACTCGAATCGGATGTGGCCCTCGGTGCTGGCCGCGCGCCTGCAGGCGAACCAGGGCACCGCGCGTCTCGGGATCGTGAATGCGGGGATTTCCGGCAACCGGATCCTGGGCGATAACAACGGCGGTCTGGCCCGTTTGACGAGCCACGCCCTGAGCGTGCCCGGCGTCAAATGGATCACGCTGCTCGAAGGCATCAACGACATCACCGGGGCGACGCGCGCATCCGCCCCCGGCACACCGGCGCCCGCCTTCAGCGCGGAGACGCTGATTGCGGCGTACGGCCAGGTGATTGAGCTCGCGCATCTCTATGGGGTCAAAGTGATCGGCTGTACCATCACGCCGTATGGTGGGTCGGGCCCGTTCACGGATCAGGGAGAAGCGATCCGTCAGGCGGTCAACACGTGGGTTCGCAGCAGCGGCGCCTTTGATGCGGTCGTGGATTTCGACGCCGCCACTCGCGACCCGCAGGACCCGAAGCGTTTCCGTCCCGAGGCGGACTCGCCGGACATGCTCCACCCCGGCGATGCCGGGTACACGCTGATGGCCGACGCCTTCGAGCTCGGGATGTTCACCCGCAAATCGGTGCCGGCAGGCAGGAAGAAGTAGGTTCGATGTACCCGGTGTTGTTTCGGATCGGCGGCTTCGAGATCACCAGCTTCGGGGCGATGGTGGCGCTGGGCGCGCTCGCCGGCCTGTGGCTGTTCCAGCGGGAGCTTCGGCGATCCAGGCTGCCGGAGCAGGCCGCGGACGCCGCCGTGGCCGGGCTGATTGGCGGGCTGGCGGGCGCGAAGCTGCTCTGGGTCGCGGAGCACTTCGGTGAGGAACCGTTCACCTCGCTGCTTCTGAGCCGCGGCGGGCTCAGCTGGTTCGGCGGCTTTGTCGGCGGCGTCGGCGTCGGGCTCGGCCTGATGCGCTATCGGCGCTGGCCGATGATGCCACTGCTCGCCGCGGCCACGCCGGCGCTCGCGATCGGGCATGCGGTCGGCCGCATCGGCTGCTTCCTCGTCGGCGACGACTACGGCCGCCCGAGTACGCTCCCGTGGGCGGTGGCCTTCCCGAACGGCCTTCCGCCGACCACCTCGGCGGTCCATCCCACGCAACTCTACGAAGCGGCGGCCCTGGTTCCGATCGCCTGGCTGCTGCTGCGGTGGCGCGCGCAAGGGCGGAGCGACCGAGCCGTGCTTGGTTTGTACCTCGTGCTGACCGCCGCGGTGCGCTTCGCCATCGAAATCATCAGAATCAACCAGCGGGTCGCGCTGGGTCTGACCGTCGCGCAGTGGGTGTCGATCGGGTTGATTCCGATCGGCGTACTGCTGCTCGCAACCGGCGAACGCACGGGCGCGGTCCCACGGCGCTCGGCACGGTAACCCGGTCGAACGCGGCTCAGCGCGCGCTCAGACCGCCTCCCCGGCGAGCCGCTTCAACTGGTTCGCGTCGAGAATCCGCAGGCGCCGCCCGTCCATTTCGATCACTCCTTCGCGCTTGAACTGCGAGAGCGCCCGGGACACGTCCTCGCGGACGATGCCGATCCGGGCCGCGAGCACGCCTCGCGCATCGGGCAGCAGCAGCGAGGCGTCGCTCGTGCGCGCCGCTTCGCGCAGGAGATACCGGGCGATCCGCTCGGTGACGTTGTGGAGCGACAGGTCCTCGACGAGCGTCGCGAATTGGCGCACCTGGCGGGCGAGCACGCGGAACACCTCGGCGGCGCTCTCGGCACTGCGTCCGATGCAGGCGAGCAGCATCTCCCGCGGGATGAAGAGCAGCACGGAATCCTCCGCGGCCACGGCCGATCCCACGTACCCCCCGCCATCGAAGATCGGCACTTCAGCGAGCGTGACGCCGGGGCCCTCCTCGTGAAGGATCTGTTCGCGCCCGTTCGCGGAAGACCGGACCAGGTGGACACGGCCGGAGAGAATCAGGAACACCCCGGCGGGCGGCTGTCCCTCCTCGAAGACCCGCGCTCCCCGGGCCAGCGTCTGCACCATACACGTCTCGGCGAGCGTCTTGCGGTCCTGGCTGCGAAGCGTCCGGACGTACGGAATCGCGTCGAGCGCCGCGGCGACATCCGCTGTGAGTCTAGTCATCGCACGCGCGCCGGGATTCGCAGATCATGGCCACCCTGAAAACCAGTATTCCACGAACTGGATACGGTTGCCCGTGCTGAACCGAACTCTCCCCGCGTCGACGGCCGCGCATCCGGCCGCCCGTCAACCCAGGACCACGCGCACCGTATGGTCGACGCCGTCGTCGGCAATCGGCACGTCTTGGCCGGTGTGATCGACGCCGTCAATCTCCAGGCGCTTCACGCCGCGGCTGACGCCGTCAGGGTTTTCCACGACGACGCGATAGGTGGTGTGAGCGGGCGTGAATGTCACTTCGTAACCGGGCCAGTTGCGGGGGATACACGGCTCGATGTGCAGCTTGCCGTCGCGCAGGGACACGCCGAGGATCGATTCGATGCCGACGCGGTACATCCAGCCGGCGGATCCGGTGTACCACGTCCAGCCGCCACGGCTGGTGTGCGGCGGCGTCGAGTAGACGTCCGCGGCGACCACATAGGGCTCCGCGCGATAGCACTCGACATCGGCCGGCGTTCTCGTGTGATTGATTGGATTGAGGAGCGTGAAGAGCTCCACCGCTCGATCGCCGTCGCCGAGCTGCGCGAACGCCATCACGGTCCAGGCCGCGGCATGCGTGTACTGGCCGCCGTTCTCACGCACCCCGGGCACGTAGCCCTGGATATAGCCCGGGCTCGGCGTCATGGTATCGAACGGGGGTGTCAGCAGGAGGACGAGGCGCTCGTCACGACGGACGAGCCGCTGGTCCACCGCCTCCATCGCCTGGTGCGCGCGAGCGGGATCCCCCGCGCCGGAAAGCACCGCCCACGACTGGGCGATCGCATCGATCTGACACTCGGGGTTTTCTTTCGATCCGAGCGGGGTCCCATCGTCGAAGTAAGCGCGTCGGTACCATGCGCCATCCCACGCCGCCTCGAGTGCGGGCCCGAGCGCCGCCGCGTGCCGGAGAAAGTCTTCGGCGTGCGCATGGTCCCCCACGGTGGTGGCCAGTGTGGCGAATTCCGGCAGCAGCGAGGCGAGCAGCCACCCGAGCCACACGCTTTCACCCCTACCGCCGGCGCCGACGAGATTCATCCCGTCGTTCCAGTCGCCGCTGCCGATCAGCGGCAGGCCGTGGGCGCCGACCCCCAGGCTGATCAGCACCGCGCGCAGGCAATGGTCGTAGAGCGAGGCGGTCTCGGCGGTGACGGCCGGCCGTTCGTACGCTTCGTGCTCGTCCGGCCCGAGGAGTCGTTGGGTCAGGAATGGCGCACGCTCGTCGAGGACGCCGCGATCACCGGTCGCCTCGATGTATCGGAGCGTCGCATAGACCAGCCACAATCGATCGTCCGAGAACTTCGTGCGCACGCCCTGGCCGCCGGGCTCGTGCCACCAGTGCTGGACGTCCCCTTCGACGAACTGCCGCGAGGCGGCGTGGATCAGGTGGGCGCGTACCAGCGCCGGAGCGGATGACAGCAGCGCCAGGGTGTCCTGCAGTTGATCGCGGAAGCCGAACGCGCCGCTGGACTGGTAGAAGGCCGAGCGAGCCCAGATGCGGCAGGCCAGCGTCTGGTAGAGCAGCCAGCGGTTGAGCAGCAGGTCCATCGCGCGATCCGGTGTCCGCACGATCGTGGTGCCAAGGAGATGGTCCCAGAACCGACGGGCGCCGGCGAGCGCGTCCTCCACCGCATGCTGGTCGCGGTAGCGTTCGACCAGCGCGCGGACCTGCTCGGGGTTGCCGGCGTCGCCGAGCAATCCGATCACCACCTGCGTGCTGTGTGGTTCGAGCTCCAGCTGCACTCGAATGGCGCCGCACGGGTCGAGCGCGGGGCCGGTGCGATTCGAGAGGGGCCGGTCGTTCAGCGCCGCCGGTCGGGCGAGCGATCCATTTCGCCCGATGAACTCGGTTCGATCGCCGGTGACGCTGCGCGCGATGCCGGGCGAGAGATCGAGGAATGCGACGCGCTCGGGAAGCTCTTGCCGGTAGACGTTGCGCGCCAAGACGGCTCCCGTAGCCGGCTCGATCGCGGTGACGACATGGAGCCCGGTCCGCGAGCGGTTCTCTCCGAGGACCCATTCTGCGTAGAGCGTGACCGAGAGGCGCCGGCGCGCCGCGGACGTGTTCTCGAGCGTGAGGCGAAAAATCTTGACCGGCTGATCGGCCGGCACGAAGAGCAGCAGTTCAGACGCCACATCGTCGCGGCGATGCTCGTACGCGGAGTAGCCGTGGCCGTGTCGAGTGCGATAGGCCTGCGGGCCGCCAGCCGGCAGCGGCGTCGCCGACCAGTACCTGCCGCTCGCGTCGTCGCGAATGAACATCGCCTCGCCGGGCTGATCGCTGACCGGATCGTTTCGCCACGGCGTCAGTCGGTTATCGTGGCTGTTCACCGACCAGGTGTAACCGGGTCCCGATTCCGTGCAGGCGAACCCGAAGGCCGGATTGGCGACCACATTGGCCCAGGGCGCGGGCGGCAGCCGGCCGGCGCTCCCGTTGGCATGGACGGCATATTCGCGGCCATCGTCGATGAATCCCCCGAAGCCATTGAACAGTTCGGTGGCGCGATCGTCCGGCAAGCCGACCACGGCCTTGTCCCGAGCCTCGCGAACCTCCACGGCCCGACTGGATCGAGAGGGTCCGTGCGTGAACGAAGGCTGGGTCCGGCTCAGTTGCATGCGCAGACCGCCGTCGGTCGCGTCCATGACGCCGCGGGCGGCAGCGCGCAGCAGCAGCTGGTCTTCCGGCGGCATCCGGTCTGCGCGCAGAAGAAACACGCCGCCGGGCTTGCCCAGCCAGGGCTGGTCCGGTCCCCCCTCGACCAGGCGCTGGAGCTCTTCCTGAAGCGCCTGCAGGTAGCTGGCGGGGTGCTCGTTGAGCACGACCAGGTCGAACTGCAGCCCCTTCAATCGGAGGTACTCGTGCGCCTTCAGAAGCTCGGCGACGAGAGGAACTTCGTCACTGCCGGCGATCCGTACGAGGAGAATCGGGAGATCGCCCGAGATGGCGTACTTCCAGAGCTCGGTCTGCCCGCGCCGGTTCTGCGCGGCCGCCTCGGCGTCGCGCAGTCTCGGGTCGCCGTAGAGCAGCCGGCCGCCGAGCCGCTGGAACCGCATCGTGTCTTCGACGGTCAATCCGAGATGCCGCAACTCGATCTGGCTATGGGTGCTCGCCAGCGCGAGCGCCCGGGCAACGGCGCGGCGATCCTGATATTTGTCGATCAGGTGGAGCGCGGCCTCCTCGCTCTCGGCATACGCGGTGGTGAAGGCGAACCGTGCCGTCCCGCCGGGAGCCAGCCGGACCGACTGCCGCAGGCTGATGATCGGGTCCAGGACCGGCCCCGTCGTGTTCGACAACGGGCCGCGGCCGAAAAGCGCGTCGGGACGGTCGAGCGTCCGGCCCCGTCCGATGAACCGGGCGCGGTCGGTCTCGAACTGCGTCGGCACTCCCGCGGGGCCGCGTCCGTTGAGCACGTGGACCATGTAGATGCGCTGCGTGCCCGAACGCGGGCGACGGGCGCAGATCAGGGCATCCCGCCCGGGGATGCTCCGAGTCTCGATGAACAGATTGCTGAACGCCGGGTGCGAGAGATCGGCGTCTGCCGGCGCGAGCACCACCTCCGCGTAACTGGTCAGATCGATATTGCGGGCGCGCAGGCTGTGATTGGTCACCGACACGCGGCGCAGTTCCGCGTCGTCTTCGGTCGAGACGACCAGCTCGGTGCGGGTCTCGATCCCGTCGTCGACGCGCCGCCACGTGGCGCGGTCGGGCGCAAAGACCGCTTCGTATTCGTCAGGCTCATACGCGGTCGGCTGGTATGCCGTGGACCAGACGACCCGCGAGTCCAGATCGCGCACGTAGCAGAAGCTGCCCGAGGCGTCGGTCGTCCGGTCCTCTCGCCAGCGAGTCAGAGCGATCTGGTTGCGCCGGCTGTAGCCGCCGCCGCTGTTGGTGACCATCACCGAGTACGAGCCGTTGGACAGCAGGTGCGCACGCGGGGTGAGCGTGTGCGGCGTGGCGTAGCGCCGGACCGACGGCGACGCCGCCGCCGAACGGACGGACGGCACATGATCCGCGACTTCGATCGGAGGGTTCTTGAGTGGCACGAGCTGCGGGATACGCTCCTGCAGCAGGAGATCGGCTGCGCGAATCCGCGGGTCCGAGTGGAAGCGGTGCTGCATCGGCGCATCGTGCAGCGCATTGCAGAGCGCCATCAGGCTCATCCCCTGGTGATGCGCCATGTAGGTTGGGAGCACGACGCCGGGCGGCCGGTCGGCCGGATTGCGCGCGGGGGTGTAGTCGATCGATTCGTAGAATCCGTAGCGGCCGGTCATGCCCGCCTGCGCCAGCCGCTCGAGATTGCGCAGCACGTCGAGCGGCGCGAGCGGCGCCGCGAGCATCGCCGCGTACGGCGCCACGACCAGGTCGTCGCCCAGGCCCCGCTTCAACCCGAGCCCCGGTACCCCGAACGCGCGGTACTGATAGTTCCCGTCGGCATCCCGCACGTTATAGGCCGCCTCGGAGATCCCCCACGGCACGCCGCGCTGCGCCGCGTACTGCATTTGCCGCGACAGCACCGCGCGGTAGGTCTCGTCGAGCAGGGTGCCCGGATAGGCCCGCATCACCAGCAGCGGCATGAAGTACTCGAACATCGACGCGCTCCACGAGAGCAGCGCACGCGCCGTCCCGGTCGGCGTGAGAGAGCGCCCGAGCTTGAACCAGTGATCGTGCGAGATCTGCCCGGTGGCGATCGCGACGAAGCTCGCCAGGCGCGCCTCCGAGGCGAGCGTGTCGTAGAACGACGCATCCAGCTGGCCGTTCGCCACGCTGAAACCAATCGAGAACAGCTGCCGCTCGGCGTCAAAGAGAAAGCCGAACTCGGTTTCCTCCACGAAGTCGTCGGCGAGCTCCGCGATGCGCAGCGCGCGATCGACGAGCTCCTCGGCGTTGGCACCGGTCCGGTTGATCGCGACCCGCACGGCGTCGGCGTCCTTCCGCCCGGCGAGCGCCTCGGCGGCCGCCGGGCACCACACCACAAGTGCGCTCAGCGTCGGAACGGCGTCGCCGTCGGGCAGCATCCCGCTCAGGTCTTCGCTGTCGAGCCAGGGCGCCAGCCGCTCGATGTCCCGCTGGCGCTCGGCAATCGATGTCGCAGCGCAATCGAGCCAGTGACCCGCTTCCACCGCCGGCCCCCGGTCCACCTCCGCGATGCCGTCCTGTATCTCACGCAGCAGCGCGGAGATCGAAGACACGTGATCGCTCAATTGTTCGAGCAGCTTCCACCAGGCCGCCAGGGTGGCGGGTCGCTCGGCGAGCTCGGCTCGCAGCGCAGCCAGGTCCTTCGTCAACGTGCGTCCTGCGGCGGTGCGAATGCCGGTCAACGACTCGAGGCACTCGGCGGAGAGATCCACGAGATCTTCGAGTCCGGCGAGCACTCGCTCGTCGACGATCGGGGCGTGGTCGATCAGGTTCATCAGGCCGCCCCTGAGCGTCAGGAGGTAGCCCGCCAGGTTGCCGGTATCGACCGTGGAGATGTACGAGGGCAGAAGCGGCGCGAGCGTGCGGGTGTCGTACCAGTTGTAGAAATGGCCGCGGTAGCGAGGAAGCTCGAGCAGCGTGGCAAACGTCCGCTCCAGTTTCTCAACGACGGCGCTGAAGCTGAGATAGCCGAAGTCGTAGGCCGAGAGCGTGGCCATCAGCTGGAGGCCGATATTGGTCGGCGACGTGCGATGCGCCACGCGCTCGCGCCGATTCTCCTGGTAGTTGTCCGGCACCAGCCAGTGATCGTCCGCGACGATCAGATCCTCGAAGAAGCGCCACGTCTTGCGCGCGATCTTCCGCAGCGCCATGCGATCGGCGAACCCGAGCAGCTGGGTCTTGTAGGTCAGCGGCTGTCCGGTGGCGTAGGCGATCGCAGGAGAGAAGAACCACAGCCCCAGCATTGGCAATGCGATCAGCAGACGCGTCGGCTCCAGCGCCGCCACCATCACCGCGGTCGCAATCGCCGCCGCCGGGCCGGACCACATCTCGCGCGTCACGTCAGGAGCCGACGGATCGAGGCGCGCGATGTGGTCCGCGGACACCCACTCGAGGCGCCGCTGGTGGCTCACGACCAGCCGCCACAGGGTGCGGACGATCGCGTCCGTCATGATCCAGCTCTGATGGGCCAGAAAGGTCGCTGACAACAGGGATTGCCTGGCGCTCGTGACCAGGTTGTCGCGCTCCGCTGCGACGTGCTGCCTGATCGGCACGCCGCGCACGCGGCTCGAGAGCGAGCGCGCGACCTGCATGTAGGCCGGGAAGGCGAGCACGGCGACCGCCAGCACCGTCCACAGCAGCGAGGAGCCGGGGAGCACCGTCCAGCCCGCCACCAGCAGCACGACCAGGGACAGCGGCAGCAGGCTTCGCCGCAGGTTGTCGAGAATCTTCCAGCGGGAGATGGCCGGAACGGTGTTCGGGACGGGACGGCCTGAGGCGTCCGGCACGGTCCGCCACAGCCACCGGATGATCTGCCAGTCTCCGCGGACCCACCGATGCTGCCGCGCGGCGAACGCCAGATAGTTCGACGGATAGTCGTCAACGAGGTGGATGTCGGTTACCAGCCCCGCGCGCGCGTAGAACCCTTCGAACAGATCGTGGCTGAGGAGGGTGTTCTCGGGCACGCGGTTCGCCATCGCCGCCTCGAACGCGTCCACGTCGTAGATGCCCTTGCCAACGTAGCTGCCTTCGTGGAACAGATCCTGGTACACATCGGACACCGCCGTCGTGTACGGATCGATGCCGACGTGCCCCGAGTAGACCTTGGCGAAGGCGGAGCGATT
The DNA here is from genome assembly GCA_039930925.1 of Acidobacteriota bacterium. Taxonomy (GTDB): domain Bacteria; phylum Acidobacteriota; class Vicinamibacteria; order Vicinamibacterales; family 2-12-FULL-66-21; genus JALZOC01. The sequence goes on from JBDTSX010000027.1 coordinate 9,980, forward strand.
GGCGCTGACGACGTCGACGCCGACCCGCGGTTGGAGGACCCCGTAGCCTTCGGTGACCCGGCCGTGCCCCCGATCGAACCGCGGCCGGTTCAGCGGGTGCGCGAGCGTACCGACCAGCCGTCGAGCCGCTTCCATCGGGAGCTGGGTGTCGGAGTCGAGCGTGATCACGTACCGCACGGTGGCGAGCAGCGCGCGGTCGCCGCCGTGCGCGACCACGAAGCTGGTGTCGGTGGCGCCGCGCAGCAGGCGATTGAGCTCGGCCAGCTTGCCGCGCTTGCGCTCCCATCCCATCCATTTCTGCTCCGACCCGTTCCATCGCCGCTCGCGGTGGAAGAAGAAGAAGCGCGCCTTTCCGTACCGTTCGTTCAACCCGTCCACGCCGCGCGTGGCGGCCGACAGCAGCGCGTCCTCTCCCGGCAGCCCGGGCTGATTGGCATCCGGAAAATCGCTCAGCAGCGCGAAGTGGATGTACGGGTCACGGTTGCCGAGGAAACGCACCTCGAGATCGTGGAGCAGGGTGGACAGACGCGCCTCTGAATCCACGATCGAGGGAACCACCACGAGCGTGCGGTCGCCTTCCGGGATGCCGTCACGCATCGCGAGCTTCGGCAGCTGACGGGGCGGAAGGCGGACCGTCGAGACCCTGTTGATCAGGCTGATCACCAGTTCGCTGACCGGCAGGAGCGAGACCAGGCCGACCAGCCAGAGCCCCAAGTGGGAGGAGCCGTGGCGATTGGCGTAAATGATCAGGCTCGCGACTCCAACCGCAACACCGCCGGCAATCGTGCCGAGATAGCCGAGAACCTGATGCCGGAACGCGTACCGGGCGATCCGCTCCTGGACACTCGGCGGATACCCGACCTCGCGCTCGAGGATGAAGCGGCCGCGGGAGATCAGGTAGTACCCGACGTGGTGGGCGCGGTCGTGGCCCGGCTCGTCACGCGTCGCCGCGGTGGCGAGATCGACCGCCAAGCGGGCCACCGCGGTCTCCGCGCGGTGCGCGCGCTTCGCCAGCTGCTCGACCGAATGGCGGTACCGATCGCGCGTGAAGAAATCCATCGCCGCGTACGCCCCGGCCGGGTCGTCGCGCAGCACCCGCTCCACCAGGCTGACCCGCTCGAAGAACAGCGTCCAGTCGATCGAGGCGATGCGCCGCATGCTGGTGATCACGTTGCCGATCTGCAGCTGATCGGCCGCCTCGCGCTGATGCTCGATCCGCAGCATCTCGTCGGGGGTGTCGTCCTGTTCCTGCAGCGCCCGGTGGAGCGCCTGCCAGGCCGGGACCGCGGTGGACGGCTGATCGCGCAGCCACTGCAGCAGCTCCACCACGAAGGTCGGTGACAGCCGCGAGTCCTCGCGCCGCCCGGCCTCGAGCAGCCGCTCGATCTTTCGATCCGTCCATTCAGCGCCAGTTAGCTCTGCGTAGGCATGGCGGGCTTCCTCACGGCTGCGCCGTGCTCCGGCGACGCCGTCGGCGAGCCGTCGCAGTTCTTCGACCAGCGCGAGGCGCAACATGATCGGAATGGCCCATGTCTCGCCAATCGACAGCTCGGCGGTACTCTGATAAGCGGCCGTGAAATCAACGGCCGTCTCGAAGTCCACCCGCCCGGCCGTGTGCGCGATCAGCTCGCGCGCGAGCACGTAGACGCGCGGGTAGCCCTGAAACGGCCCGTCGGCGAGCTTCGGGAGCTCGAGGTAGAAGTTCCGCGGCAGATCCTGATGAATCTCGCGGATCTGATCCTGGACGACGTGGTGGTTGTCGCGCAGCCAGTCCTCAGCCGGGACCGGCACCGGATCCAGGTGCCCCGCCAGCGAGAGGAACTGGTAGGTTTCGTCGAGACGGTCCGCACTCTCGTCGAGCCGGGGCAACAGCGGCCGGCCGCGGCGCGGGTTCGCCGCCAGGCGGTGCGTGGAGGCAATCCGTACGGCGTGCGCTTCGAGTTGGTCCTGGCTGAAGATCTCGGCAGGCCCAGCCTCCTTCGAGGAAGGCTCAGCGGGCGGCGGCGCGGCAACGTCATCCAGCATCGAGTGAGGCAGCGCGAGTCGGAGTCATGCCGTTATTATTACCGCGATACGCTGCTGGAGCGCCGCCCTCGAAGCCCAGCCGCGGTGACGATAGTGGTATAGTGAACAGGTCATCCGCACTTGAGTCTCAGCTTTCGCGTGTGCCCCTCCCGGTCGCAGCCCTGGCAAGCAGTCCTGATGAGCGGTCTGGCAACAGGTCACGCCTGACACGGCGGGCCGCGCACATCTCTGTCAGCGTGGGCTGGTACGGGCCGCGATGGAGATGCGGCGTCCGCCCGGCAACGTCGGCGCAAGAACGGGAGTAGATGTGAAATCAGATTCGCCGGACTCGGAGCCGCCTGCCGCCCCCACCGCATGCCCGTATTGCCGCTCGGCCAACATTGCGGCCGCGAGCGGGAAGGTGGATGCGTCGACGTACTGGCGATGCCAGGGATGCGGCGAAATGTGGAATCCCGGACGGTTCAGGACGACGCAAAATCGCTACGGCTACGATCCGCGCTGGAAATGATGCCTCGAGCGGGCATCGTCTCAATCCGATTCAGAGGAGGGTGTCGTGATCGCTGTCTGGATTATTAGTGCATCAGTGATTGCGGTGGTCGCCTGGGCAATCGTCCGATCCTGGCAGCGCCGGGTACGGTACGGCGATCTCGGCGTCGTCAGCCATCAGTGGGTCGCGGAACAGCGCCTCGGCCGCGGCGATTCGCAGCGCTGACGTTTCTCTTCCTGCCTGCGCACCGCTCCCGTCGCAGCACCCGCTGCGCCGTTCTCCATACTGTCTGGCTCGTACATTGAAAAGGGGCGCCGTCGGCGCGAACGCCGACGACACCCTGTCGTCCGACCTGGCGCCGGCGCTTACCGGTCGCCGCGCTCGATCGTGATGAACCGCGTGTCCGCTCCGCGGTGAACGAGGAGCAGCGCCGGCTTCGTGCCCGGCTTGAGCGCGGCGCGCAGCGCATCCACGCTCTTGAGGGCCGTGCCGTCCACGGCCTCGATGACGTCCCCCTCCTTCAACCCCGCATCGGCGGCCTTGCTGTCCGGCTGAACGCCGGTGACGACGACGCCGCCGGTGGCGGTGACGCCCAGCTGCCTCGCCGTGTCCGGCGTCAACGGCTCCACGGTCATCCCGAAGCCGGTGGAGTCCGGGGTCGAGCTGCCGTGTGGCTCAGCTGCGTCCCGGGCCTTCAGCTCGCTGAGCGTGACGCTGACCGTCTGCTCCTTGCCAGCGCGGATCAGGCCCAGTTTGACGGTGCTGCCCGGCATCGTCTCCGCGACGTGGTTGCGAAGCTCGTTGCCATCCTTGACGGTCTGGCCGTCGACCGTCGTGATGACGTCGCCGCGATGCACGCCCGCCTTCTCCGCCGGCGAGCCGCCGCTGACGTCGCTGACCAGCGCGCCGCGCACCTGGTCCAGTCCGAGGCTGCGCGCGATGTCGGACGTCACCGGCTGAATCGTCACCCCGATCATCCCGCGGTGCACTTGCCCTTTGTCGATGAGCTGGGTCATGACGTTGCGCGCCATGTTGGCGGGAATCGAGAATCCGATCCCGATGTTCCCGCCGGAAGGAGAGAGGATCTGCGAGTTGATCCCGACGAGCTCACCCTTCGTGCTCACGAGCGCGCCGCCGGAGTTCCCGTGGTTGATCGGCGCATCCGTCTGGATGAAGTCCTCGAAGCTGCCCGTGCCGGTTTCGCCCGTCGCACGCCCTTTTGCGCTCACGATGCCCATCGTCACGGTCTGGCCTACGCCGAGCGGGTTGCCGACCGCGAGCACGACGTCACCGACGCGCACAGCGTCCGAGTTGCCCAGCGTCAGCGTGTGCAGGTTGCTGCCGTCGATTTTCACGACCGCAAGATCGCTCGGCTGATCGGAGCCGACGACCTTGGCCTTGAAAATGCGGCCATCGGTCAGCTCGACGGTGACCTGGTCGGCCCCGTCGACGACGTGGTGGTTGGTGAGAATGTAGCCGTCGGAGCGGACGATGACACCCGAGCCGAGCGCGCCTTCGCGCTGATCCGGCTGCGGCATCATGCGTGGGCTTCGCCGTCCCTGGCCCGATTCCCCGAAGAACTGCCGGAACAGATCGTCCGGAATCTGCTGACTGACGGCCTTCACATTCCGTTCCGATTTGATGGTGACGACGGCGGGCGACACCAGATCGACCACGCCGGCGTACGAGTCGCCGCCGGCGCCAATCGTGCGCCCCGCGGCGGCCGCGGTGACGGACGAAGGCGCGGCGCTGTTCACGGGGGCTGCCGAGGCCCCGCCGATTCCCCTGCCCGCCGCCGTCCACCCGATGATGGAGCCGGCGATCAGCAGTGCGCCTGCCAGTCCCGCTCCGCCACGAAGAGCCGGCGACCCGCCGGGCCTGCGGCTGTGTCCAAGTTGTTCCATGTCTACTGTCCCCCTCTAAAATCGCTGCGCCAGTGCATCTGACTGTCTGTATTGAAGATACGCACCGGACATTACCCGGCGATGTCGGGAGGATTACAAACGTGAAAGGTTTGACGGGGAGCTGATCTGGATCGGGAGCCGGAGCGTGAAGCGGCTGCCGGCCCCGGGGGTCGATTCCACCGCCACACGGCCGCCGTGCGCTTCGACGATGGCCTTGACCAGGCTGAGACCCAGTCCGAGGCCGCGAGCCGAGCGGCTCTTGTCGCCCCGATAGAGCCGCTCCCAGATCCGGGGCAGTTCATCGACCGGGATGCCCACGCCGCTGTCGCTGACGACCAGTCGTGCATCGGCGCCGTCCCGCGTCGCGGTGATCTCGACCGACCCTCCGGCGGGGGTGTATTTGACAGCGTTGTCGAGCAGGTTGGCCAGTACCTGCCGCATTCGATTGCGATCGAGGGGAATCGACAAGTCGCTGTCGATCTGCGTCGCGATCGTCACCCCGCGTTCTTCTGCGACGTCCTCGTAGAGATCGACGGTCTGTCCGATGAGATCGGCGAGGTCTACCGCCTCGCGGCGGAGGGTCATCGCGCCGGTTTCCGCCTCGGAGATGTCCATCAGCGTGTCGAGCATCGCGACCACCCGATCGGATTCCTCCAGGCAGTCGGCCAGCGCATCGCGCAGCGTCGCGGGATCGTTCGACGCGAGCGCGGTCTCCGCCACGCCGCGCAGCCGCGTCATCGGCGTGCGGAGGTCGTGGCCGACGTTGTCGAGCGCGCCGCGCATCCCGCTGAGGACCGCGTCGATGCGATCGAGCATCGCGTTCACCAGTACGCTGAGCTCGCCGAGCGCATCGCCGGATTCGGTGACCGGCACGCGCGCGTCGGTGCGTCCGGTGCGCATGATTTGCCGGACCGTATCGGCCAGCCGGCGGACCGGCTGCAGCGCCGAGGAGGTCAGCACCGCGCCTCCCGCCAAGCCGATCACGAGCAGCGCCGCAAAGGGAATCAGCAGCACCTGGCGGAAGAGGCGCAACAGCGCCATGCGCCGTTCGGTGCTGGTGCCGAGCTGAAACAAGGTCCCGTCGGGCAGCTGGATCGAGGCCACTTCGAGCACCAGCGCGCCCGACCCGGTGGTGATCGTCTCCCAGGGCAGGATCTCGTTGGGCGAGAGGAGGGCGAGCTGCGACAGATCGAGCTGCCGCCACTCCTCCGGCATGCTGAGAAAGACGACGTTCGCGCGCGGATTCACGATCCGGACGAAGAGCGGCCCAGAGGCGCCCGCGACCTGGGTGGTGTAGATCTCGCGCGACAGGGCCTCGCGGCCGCCGCGCGCATACGCGGCGGCGCAGCGCACGAGAATCGCCTGCACCGTTTCCCGATCGTACTGTTGCAGCGAGTTGTCGAGCAGGAAGTAGGTGATTGCGACGAGCGCCAGCGAGCTCGCGACAAAGACGACGGCGTACCAGATCGCCAGCCGGAAGCCGAGCGTATGCCGCAGCCGCTCACGCCACCTGGAGAACATATCCGATGCCCCGCACGGTCTGGATCATCTTGGTGGCGAATCCCTTGTCGATTTTTTCGCGCAGCCGGAAAACCAGCACGTCCACGACGTTGGTCCTCGGGTCGAAGCTGTAATCCCAGACGTGCGACAGAATCATCGTCTTCGAGACGACCCGTCCCGCGTTGCGCATCAAATACTCGAGCAGGGCGAATTCCCTCGGCCGGAGCGGCTCGATGTCGCGCCCGTCGCGAGTGACCCGGCGCGACAGCAGATCGAGCGTGAGGTCGCCCGCCGAGAGTTGCGTCGCCGCCGGCGCGCCGGTGGCCCGCCGGATCAGCGCCTGCACCCGG
>JBDTSX010000028.1:0-16127 GCA_039930925.1 Acidobacteriota bacterium
GAGGAACGCAGCTGCACCGGCGCGAGGGGGTCGCTCCGGCTGGTGCCTTGATACACCCGGAAAAACGCCACGAGCCGATCGGCCCGTGGAAACTCGCGCCGGGTTGTCGGCATGATTGGCAGCAAGGACGCGATCAAGTCCCTGGGCGCCGCCGTCGCGCCGGCCGCCGCGCCGATGACGATGTTCGACAACGACAGCGGCGTTGCAGAGAAGGCCGGCACGGTGACGTAACAGAAGACGCTCGCCGTGCGCGTCCCCGCGCTCGAGGAGACGGCGACACGAATCTCGTATTCCCCAGGCGGCAGGTCGAGGCGCGACAACACGTCGAGGCGGCGATCCTGCACAGACGCGGAGGCGGGCCACGAGAGATCCACCGTCTGTCGCGCAACGCCTTTTGGACGGCCGCCCCGATCGAACGCGCTCGCCACGATCTCGAGCGGGACGCTGCGGGCTACCGGCGCTTCAGCAGCGAGCTCCTGGGCAAAGGCTTCCACGCCGATCGTCAGGACGACGGCCGACGTGCGCGCATCAGGGACCGCGAACACGGCGGCGTTCACGTCGACGGGGGTCGCGCTTGCCGGCAGCAGCCCCGTCAGCGCCGCTCGGACAGGCTCGGACACGGCCGTGTGATCGGCGGCGACGGCTTTCACGGCGGCCGGCGCGGTGTAGCCACTCCGGGCGTGCAGGTCGAGGCCGCGCCGAGTCGTCTTGACGGAAATCCGATGGAACTTGCCGTTCGGACCCGGGTCGGCCGGCCGGAACCCGATCAGGTAGTACGAATCACTTTCCCGAAAAAGAGCGGGGACGGCCAGATCCGGACCGTTCGTGTTCATCACGGCGCGGCCGCCTGTCCGATCGGGCAACACCTTCAGGCCACCCTGCTGCTGAAGGATTTCAGTCGTGGCCCCGGCGATTGCGGTGGCAACACCCTGGCCTCTAAGAGGCGAGCTGGCCCTCGACGCCGGGCTCACGTTGACGAGGCCCGAGGGGTCGAGTGAGTGAATCGTCAAGTTGGCGCGGTCGACCGCCCGAAACATCGCCTCGCGCGCGTCGGTCAGGCGGCTCTCGCAACCGACGTCCTGCCTGGCGCCGCCGGGCGATCCCGCCGCCTGGAGGATCAAGCTGCTGCCGATGAAGAACAACACCTTCCGCCGCCCTGGCGTGCCCTGGACGGCGTCTGCGACCCGGGCGATCGTATCGAGCACGCAGATGCCGCACAGACATCGACCGTCGTTCATCGTGTTCCACGTACGGCCGGTCAGTCCGAAGATTCCAGCTTCAATACCCTTCGCGTCGTTGGAGATGTCCGTACTCAGATCCGACTCTTCGAGCGTGCGCAGGAGCCGCGTGCGATCCGCGGTCAGGTTCTGGACCGCCCCGTTGCTGGTCGAGACGATGGCGCCGAGGTCACCGGGGCCGAGCTGGCTGATGGCCGCGGCCGCAATCCGCCTCGCCGTGATCGTCGGCTCACCGAGGGGAATCGTCCGGTCGAGCAGGATGATCACCAGGCGCCCTTCTTCCCGGACGGTCTGATTCGTCGCCACGTCCCGCGGCACCTCGCGCATCCACGAGGCGTCCTGCGCCTGCACACGATCGGGGAGGTGGACCTCCGTAAAGGCCTGGATCTCGCGCGGTTGGCCGTCTTCGAAAATGCTGAAGTCCTGTGCTGTCAGCCCAAGGACCGGATGGTGCTTTCCATCCAACACCGAGACGTCGACTTGCACCAGGTCGGTGCCAGCTCGAAAAATCGGCTGGGGCGCCGGAGCCTGGGCGTGCAGGTGCACCGCGGCCGCGGCGATCGCGGCAGCGAGCACGCGGGCAGGACGCGACATGCCGGATGGGAACAGCATCTGCGGGGTCGGATCTGAATCGTACAAGATCGAATAAATAATTGACAACACGATGTAGCGCGCCGGAACGTCACTGGCACTGCGTCAACACCGTCATCGTCCGGCTGAAGCCGTACGCCACGAACGGTACTGGAACTGGACGGCACGGACGGTGTTGATGCGGTGTACGCACCGCAGAAAGCCGTAAAGATTCAATAAAGAAGCCGGTTGAGTCCGTCGCGGGACCACGCTCAGATGCCAGAATCAAGGTCGAGATGCCAATTCCACATGCACGGCGAACGCGTGATGTCCTCGTACTGGCCGCCAGTCTCGTCACGATTGCCGGCATCGCCGGGTTGCTTCATCTGTTTCCGGACGTGAGTCCGACCACCGCCGCGCTCGCCTTGTTGATGGTCGTGCTGGTCGCGGCGACTGCGACACGGCTGCGCATCGCCATCTTCATTTCGGTGGTGGCGATGCTCACGTTGAATTTTTCGTTCTTCCCGCCGATTGGCGCGTTCACCATCGCGGATCCGCAGAATTGGGTCGCCTTGTTCGCCTTCCTGACCGTGGCGGTGATCGGCAGCAACCTCTCGGCGAAGGCGCAGAATCGGGCGCGCGAGGCGATCGCGCGCCGCAACGAAGTGACGCGCCTATTCGATCTGACGCGTGATGTGCTGCTGACGACGGAGACCGCCAGTGCCGTCGAGGCGCTGGCGCGGCATGTCGCTCGGCGCTTCGAACTATCCAGAGTGGCGCTCTGTCTGCCCGATGACCAGGGGTGGCGGATCTACCAGGGGGGTGGGGAGGAGGTTTCCGTCGATATCAACGTGCTGAACACCGCGCTGGCCAGGGCGGGAGGCACGCTGGAATTCGACGCCTACCGCCGGGCGTATGGCGGGCATATTCAGGTCGGCGAACACAACGACGTGTCCCTCGTCCCGCTGCGGCATGGAGTGAAGGCCATCGGCCTCCTGGCTGCAGCGTCGCCGACGCTTGATATCGGCACCCTCGATGCGCTCGCCGGGGTGGTGGCGATCGCGATCGAGCGGGTCCAGTTCATGGCCGAGCGTGACGCCACCGAGCTCGTTCGGCAGAAGGCTGACCTCGCGGCGACCCTGCTCGCCTCCCTCAGCCACGACCTGCGAACGCCGTTGACGGCGATCCGGGTGGCGGTCGAGAATCTGCGCGACGAACTGCCGCCGGACGCTCGACAGGAGCAGACCGGCGCGGCCATCACCGAGCTCGATCGCCTGACCCGCCTGTTCCAGGACATTCTCGACATGGCGCGCATCGATTCGGCGGCCATCCCGGTCGATCGGCAGTGGGTCTCGGCCGCCGACGTCGTCGACGCCGCCGCCGCGCACGTCAGGCATGCGTTGGAGGGGCACGCATTCACCGTGGATGCCGATGCCGACCTGGACGTGGAGATCGATCCGCGGCTCGCGTCAAACGCGCTGGCGCACCTGCTGGAGAATGCCGCCAAGTACTCGGCGGCGGACCGCGAGATCCTCGTGCACGCGCGTGTGGAACGGGACGGATTGCACGTGTCAGTGAGTGACGACGGTCCAGGACTCGATCCGGGAGAGCTCGATCACCTCTTCGAGCGTTTCTACCGCGGCGGCCGCGCCCGCCAGGCGTCATTCGGCACGGGGATGGGACTCTCGATTACGCGCGGGCTGCTGGCGGCAGCCGGCGGACGGGTCTGGGCCGAGAACCTGCCCGGCTCCGGCGCAAAGTTTTCGCTGGTCGTTCCGGGGCCGGTCCGTCCGCCGACCGTGACGACATAACCATGGCGTCGCGAATTTTGATCGTCGACGACGAGCCGAACATCATCGCAACCGTAGCCCCGCTGCTGCGGGCGCGCGGCTACGAGATCATTGCCGCGATGAATGGCCGGGCGGCCCTGGACGCTACGGCACGCGAGCAGCCGGATCTGATCGTGCTCGACCTCGGGCTGCCGGACATGGACGGCGTGGAGGTGTGCCGCCTGATCCGGGAGGCCACGAGTGTGCCGATCCTGGTCCTCTCCGCGCGCGGGGCCGAAGGCGACAAGGTCAGAGCGCTCGATGCCGGCGCCGACGACTACGTGACGAAGCCGTTTGGCTCCGAGGAGTTACTGGCGCGGATCCGGGCCACGCTGCGGCGGGGGGACAATCCCACGCAACCGGGCAGCGGACCGATCGTGCGAGGCAGCCTGACCATCGATCGCGAACGATTCCGGGTGCTCAGAGACGGCGACGAAGTGCGCCTGACGCCGAAAGAGTTCGAGCTCCTCGAATTCCTGGCGCAGCATCCGGGACGCGTCCTGACCCACCGCGTCATTCTCAAGGCGATCTGGGGACCGAACGCGGTCACTCAACCGGAGCATCTTCGGGTGCTGGTGGCCGCGCTCCGGAAGAAGATCGAGCCCAACCCCTCGTCTCCAAAATACATCCTCACCGAACCCTGGGTCGGCTACCGTTTTGCGGATGTCTGAGCCGTGGGACACGACGGGGTTGCTCGTGCCCGTCATTTTTTGATCGGATGCTGCGCATCCAGCGCGAGATTGAGCTCCAGGACATTGACGCGCGGCTCACCGAAAAATCCCAGTTGACGCGGCGCGGTGCTCGTTTCGATCGCGTGACGGACATCCGCTTCCGACATGCCGCGCTCCCGGGCCACGCGGGGCGCTTGGAAGTCGGCCGCCGCCGGCGAAATGTGCGGGTCCAGTCCCGACGCCGAGGTGGTCACGAGGTCGATCGGAACGGCCGCGTTCGGGTTCTCCCTGTGCGCCGCATCCGCGTTCGCGGTGACGGCGTCGATCAGCTTCTGGTTGGTCGGTCCAAGCTGGCTGCCTCCCGAATTGGCGGCATCATAGCCGGTTCCGGCCGCCGAGGGTCTTGACCGGAAGTACCCCGGCGACGAAAATCCCTGCCCGATGATCCTCGAGCCGATGACCGTCCCGTTCCGCTCGATCAACTGGCCATTGGCCTGATTGGGGAACGCCACCTGCGCGATCCCGGTGATTACCAGCGGATACAGGATCCCAAGGATCAGCGTGGTGACGACCGTCATCAGCACGGCCGAGATGAAGTTGCGCGCGATGTTCATGAGTGTGCCTCCAGTGGCGCGGTGGCGATGCCCGGCCTACGCAAGTCCGAGGGCCGTGATCAGGACGTCAATGGTCTTGATCCCGATGAACGGGACGATGATCCCGCCGACTCCGTAGACCAGAAGGTTGCGCCTCAGGAGTGCGGCGGCCCCCTCTGGCCGGTATTTGATGCCCCGCAACGCCAGCGGCACCAGGGCGACGATCACCAGCGCATTGAAGATCACCGCCGACAGAATCGCGGACTGCGGCGTGCGCAGTCCCATGATGTTGAGCGCGCCAAGCATCGGAAACGTGGCCAGGAACATCGCCGGGATGATCGCGAAGTACTTGGCGACGTCGTTGGCGATTGAAAAGGTCGTCAGCGCGCCGCGCGTGATGAGCAGCTGCTTTCCAATCTCGACAATCTCGATCAGCTTGGTGGGATTCGAGTCGAGATCGACCATGTTGCCCGCTTCCTTGGCGGCCTGCGTGCCGGTGTTCATCGCCACCCCCACGTCCGACTGCGCCAGCGCCGGCGCATCGTTGGTACCGTCTCCGGTCATCGCGACCAGCTTGCCGTCTGCCTGCTCGCGCTTGATCAGGGCCATCTTGTCCTCGGGGGTCGCCTGGGCCAGGAAATCGTCAACGCCCGCTTCTGACGCAATGGCGGCGGCGGTCAACGGGTTGTCACCGGTGATCATCACGGTCTTGATGCCCATCGCGCGAAGGTGCGCGAACCGCTCGCGCATGCCCCCCTTCACAATGTCCTTCAGGTGAATGACGCCGAGAACCTGCCGGCCGTCGGCCACGACCAGCGGCGTGCCGCCGGCGCGGGCGATGCGCTGCACGATCCCGGCGAGCGGTTCGGGCACGGCGCCGCCCCTGGACACGACCCACTTCACGACCGACTCCGCCGCGCCCTTCCGGACCTCCCGCACGTCGTCAACGCCGATCGCCGGCGCCGGGCCCGCGATCGCCAGAGCCGGCCGCAAGGCGTGGAGATCGACGCCGGACATGCGGGTCTGCGCCGTGAAGGGCACGAACTTCGCCTGCTGCGGCGACAACTCCCGGCCGCGCAGTCCGTACTTCTCCTTGGCGAGCACGACAATCGATCGCCCTTCCGGCGTTTCGTCCGGCAGGGACGACAGTTGCGCCGCGTCGGCGAGCGCGGCCTCGCTGATGCCCGGCAGCGGCACGAACTCGGTCGCCTCCCGGTTGCCGAGGGTGATCGTCCCGGTCTTGTCGAGCAGCAGCGTGTGGACGTCTCCGGCTGCTTCGACCGCGCGTCCCGACATCGCCAGGACGTTGTGCTGCACCAGCCGGTCCATGCCCGCGATCCCGATCGCCGACAGCAGCCCGCCGATGGTCGTCGGGATGAGGCAGACGAGCAGCGCGACGAGCACGAACACCGACTGCGGCGCGCCCGAGTAGATCGCGAACGGCTGCAGCGTCACGACCGCGATCAGGAAGACGATCGTCAGGCCGGCGAGCAGGATGTTCAGCGCGATTTCGTTTGGCGTCTTCTGCCGCTCGGCCCCTTCGACGAGCGCGATCATCCGGTCGAGGAAAGTCTCGCCCGGGTTGGCCGTGACCTGCACACGGATCCAGTCGGACAGCACTTTGGTCCCGCCGGTCACGGAGGACCGATCGCCGCCAGACTCTCGAATCACCGGCGCCGACTCGCCGGTGATCGCGCTCTCATCCACCGAGGCGATGCCCTCGATGATGTCGCCGTCCGCGGGGATGACTTCGCCGGCCGCCACCCGGACGATGTCACCCTTGCGGAGCGACGCCGCCGGCACGGCCTCGTAGGTCCCGCCCGGACGCGCTCGGTTGGCGACCGTCTCGGTCTTCGCGCGGCGGAGCGTGTCCGCCTGCGCCTTGCCTCGGCCCTCCGCCATCGCCTCGGCAAAGTTCGCGAAGAGCACCGTGAACCAGAGCCAGAACGTGATCTGCAGCTCGAAGCCGAGATGCCCGCCGCCGGTGGCGATGTCCTTGAGGAGGCGCACCGTCGTGAGCACGCTGCCGATTTCGACGACGAACATCACGGGATTGCGCGCCATCGTCCGCGGATGCAGCTTGACGAACGCATCGACGATCGCGCGGCGCAGGATTTGCGGATCCCAGAGCGACTTGACTTGTGTGGCCATCAGAACACCTGTCCCGCGTTGATCATGAAATGCTCCACGATCGGCCCAAGGCTGAGCGCGGGGAAGAAGGTCAGCGCGCCGACGATCACGATCACGCCGACCAGGAGCGCCGAGAAGAGCGGGGTGGTGACGGGAAATGTGCCGGCCGACGCCGGAATGTGCTTCTTGCGGCTCAGGCTCCCGGCAATGGCGAGCGGCGGAATGATCATGAAGAACCGCCCGAACAGCATCGTCACACCGAGCGTCGTGTTGTACCAATTGGTGTTGACGCTGATGCCGCCGAACGCGGAGCCGTTATTCGCAGCGGCCGAGGAGTAGGCATAGAGCAGCTCGGACAGGCCGTGCGGGCCCGGATTGAAGACGCTCGAGGTGCCGAAGGTCGGCGCGACCGACGAGATCGCGGTGAACGTCAGGATCAGGAGCGAGAAGACCAGCACCGTCAGCATCGCCATCTGAACCTCGAAGGCCTGAATCTTCTTGCCCAGGTATTCGGGGGTGCGGCCGACCATCAGGCCGGCAATGAACACCGACAGGATGACGTAGACCAGCACGCCGTACATGCCCGCTCCGACCCCGCCGAACACCACCTCGCTCAACTGGATGTTGGCGAGCGGCACCAGGCCGCCGAGCGGCGTGAAGGAGTCGTGCCAGCCGTTGATGGCGCCACAACTGGCGTCGGTGGTGGCCGTCGCGAAGAGCGCGGTATTGGCGATCCCAAACCGCACCTCTTTCCCTTCCATGTTGCCGCCGGGCGCCATCGCCGTTACGGTCTGATCGGCGCCGGCAGCGGTCAGCATCGGATTGCCGCGCGCTTCCGCCCAGTACGCGACCGTGACGCCGGCGAGGAAAAGAAACGCCATCGCTCCCCATATCGCCCAGCCGTGACCGCGCGATCCCGTCATCGACCCCAGCGTGTAGGTCAGGCCCGCCGAGATCGCAAAGATGCCGAACATCTCGAGCAGGTTTGTGAGCGGCGTGGGGTTCTCGAAGGGATGGGCGCTGTTGGCGTTGAAAAAGCCGCCGCCGTTGGTGCCGAACTGCTTGATGATCTCCTGCGAGGCCACCGGGCCCTGCGCGATGGTCTGCTCGCGCACGACACTCGTCTGCGGCTTCCCGTCGGCTCCGGCGGTGGTGACGGTCTGGGGATCGATCAGGGCAGCCTTGTCGTACGGCCGGAGGTTCTGGACCACTCCCTGCGACACCAGGAACAGCGCCCCGACGATCGCGATCGGCAGCAGCACCCTGAGCGTGGCGCGCACCAGGTCCACCCAGAAGTTGCCGAGCGTGTCCTTCTCCTTCTGGGCGATGCCGCGGATGAACGCAATCGCCACCGAGATGCCGACCGCCGCCGACATGAAGTTCTGGTACGCCAGGCCGGCCATCTGGGTGAAATAGCTCATCGTCGATTCGCCGCCGTAGGCCTGCCAGTTGGTGTTGGTCGTGAACGAGACGGCGGTGTTGAACGCGAGAGCCGGCGCCACCGCGCCGAACCTCTGAGGATTCCAGGGCAGCACGTGCTGCAGCCGCTGCATCGCATACAGCACGGCCATCGACACGGCGCTGAACAGCAGCACCGCGCCCGCGTACTCGGTCCATCGCATGTCGTGCGTTTCGTCGACCCCGGTGAGCCGGTAGACCAGCCGCTCGAACGGCCGCAGCACCGGATCCAGCCAGGTGCGCCGGCGCGTGAACACGCGCGCCATGTAGCCGCCGAGCAGCGGTGTCACCAGGAAGATCGCCAGCAGAAAGAACAGAATCTGCAGCCAGCCGTTCAGAGTCATGTCAGAACTTCTCCGGTCTCAGCATCGCGACAATCAGGTAGGCCAGGGTACAGACGCTGACCAGGAGACCAATCGCGTAATCCACACCCACACCTCACCTCACTTCATGAGCCGGTCGCACGCGGCCACATAGCCGATGCTCACGACGAAGAAGAGCGCGCCCACTCCGACGAACAGCAGATCGAGCACCGAACACCTCCTGACCGCCACCGGAGTGGCGCGGGCCTCCCACGTGACGCCCGACCCATTCAACATAGCGGTGGGTCCCGTAAGAAGGCGGTCAAGAGTTCGTCAAGAAGTCGTAAAAAACGAATCCCGAGCGGCGACGGACCGATCAGAAAGACATAAAGAGTTCGTAAGGACGCGGCACCGGACGAACGCGGGGCGCTACGATGGAATCGTGGTGGAGAGAAACCGGCCGAGCGGCGATCAGATGCTGGCGAAGCTCCAGACGGAGCAGCAGGCGCGCCTGCGCATCTATATCGGCGCCGCGCCGGGCGTGGGCAAGACCTATTCGATGATCGAAGACGCGCACGCATTCCGGCGCGAAGGCATCGACGTCGTGGTCGGTTTTGTCGAGACCCACGGCCGCGCGGAGACGCAGGCCAGGCTCGGCGACCTGGAGGTGATTCCGCGCCGCACCATCGAGTACCGGGGCGTGCGCCTGGAGGAAATGGATCTCGACGCGATTCTGGCGCGCAAGCCGCGGCTCTGTTTAGTTGACGAGCTCGCGCACACCAACGTCCCGGGCAGCGGTCACGAGAAGCGATATCAGGACGTGCTGGCGATTCTCGCGGCCGGCATCGGGGTGATGACCGCGGTGAACATTCAGCACCTCGAGACGCTGAACGACGCGGTCGGGCGCGTGACCGGCGTCCGG
The DNA here is from genome assembly GCA_039930925.1 of Acidobacteriota bacterium. Classification (GTDB taxonomy): domain Bacteria; phylum Acidobacteriota; class Vicinamibacteria; order Vicinamibacterales; family 2-12-FULL-66-21; genus JALZOC01. The sequence goes on from JBDTSX010000028.1 coordinate 9,714, forward strand.
GTGCGCGAGACCGTCCCGGATACGTTCGTCGACCGCGCCGACGAGGTCGTCAACATCGACGTGACCGTCGAGGAGCTCCGCACCCGGCTGCGGCAGGGGAAGATTTACAAGCCCGAGAAGGTGGAACAAGCACTCACCCACTTTTTCCGGGAGACGAATCTCTCCACCCTCCGTGAGCTGGCGCTGCGCGCCGTGGCCGACGAGGTGGGCCACAAGGCGGCTTCGCACCGCCAGCGTGAGGGGCTGGAGCCGGCGCTGATTCCGGAGCGAGTGATGGTCTGTATGAGCTCCAGCGCGGACGCGCCGCGCGTGCTTCGCATCGGCGCCCGGATCGCTGGGCGGCTGGGGGCGCGGTGGTACGCCGTTTACGTCCAGACGCCCCGTGAGGCGCCCGGCCACATCAAAACCCCTGACCGCGACGCGCTGCAGCGGAACATCGCCTTCGCCGAAGAGCTTGGCGCGACCGTGGTCCGCGTCCGCGCGGCGCGCCCGGCGGACGGACTGATCGCGTTCGCGCAGCGCGAGGGCATCACGCACGTCATCTTCGGACAAAGCGCGCGGACGCGATGGGAGATCGTCCTCAAGGGATCGACCCTGAACCGATTCCTGGAGGAAGTCCGCGACGCCGCGATCCAGGTCGTGCCGCTTGGAGAACCGGGCGTATGACCAGACGCGATGCGTCGCTCCTCAGACTACGGCTGGAATTCGGCGCCGGCCTGATCGCCGCTGCCTGCGTCGCGGCCTACGTGATGGGCTGGCTGCCGTGGCAGGCAGACAGCATCATCGCCACGGCACTCGCCCTCGCATATACCTATGACCTGGATCGTGCGGTCCAGCGCCCGCGAGCGAGTCACGGAAGAAACATCATCCGCCGATGATCAGCGAGCGGCTTCAGAGGATCCTCTGACCGATTCGCGCGGGGACGCGCCCAACGGTGGTTCGACCCCATCCGCATCCGGCGCGCGCTCGCCCGGCACGTAATGGACGAACTTGCGCTCGTAGTCGAGCCCCATCCCGAACGGAAACCGCGCATAGGGCCACAGCACCAGGCGCTCCGGGCGCACCCGGGGCGGCATGGCGTCCAGAATGCTCAACTCGATCGATGCGTCCGACACCTGCGCCGGCACGAGTTGGACGTGCATCGTGCACTCGTCGCCGGCGAACGTCGTGCGGAAGGCGCCAGTCAGGCGCCGTGCGATCTGGTGATCGGAGTACAGGACATCCTTGTAGAAGCCGACGTGCGAGCCGTTCGGCAGCGCGTCCTTGTCGCGCCCCTTCAATGCCAGGAGGGTCGGCGGCAGGTCCGCGGCGAGCGTCACACTGTGGCGGCGCGCCGCGTCCGCCACCTGCGTGTGGTCGAGCAGGCGGACGATATCGCCGGTCTGGTATCGGAGCAGGGGAACCGCGCGGTCAGGATCCAGCATCGACGTCGTCATCGTCCCATAGCCGTGCGCATCGCGATCGACGACCTCGATCAAGGTGCGCAGCGGATTGAACGCGAAGATCATCGGCAGCGACACCCCATCATCGGTGTGGACGCCGAGAACGTCGCGCGCGAATGCGGGATGGCCGAGTGCCGCCCGGCGCAGGCCGATCGTCGCGGGCGTCTCGTAGCACAGATGGAGTCCGAGCTCGCCGACACCGAACGACGAGACGATCGTGCTCTCACCATGTTGATCCAGGCTCACACCCAGGCTGGCGGCCAGGTAGGTCCGGAAATGCTCCCCGAAAATCTCCTCACCGAGCATCGCCTTCACCCGGTAGCGGCGCCACTCGATCTGGCGCTCGCGGGCATAGTCGGTGAAGCGCTTCATGAACAACGGATCGCCGCAGAGGACAATCTGCTCGTAGAGATGTCCGAAGGTCTCGACCAGCGCAATCGCCATGTCCTCGCGCACGCTGGTCGTCGCGACCGTCATGCAGTTCGACGCAAACACGACGCCCATCGGCAGGCAGTTGACGGTCAGCGTCTTTCGAGACTTGACGCTGAAAGCCTCGTCGAAGGCCCGGTCCATCAAGTCGGCGTTCGACGACATCTGCTTCCTGCTGATCACGCCAAATGAAAATCGGCCGCCGTGGCCCGAGCTGGTCAAGACGTCGGCCACGTCGAGCAGTTGTCCTCCGACGCTGAGCTCCTCGAGCGGGAACCGATCGAACGTGTTGGCCTTTGACAGCAGCGGGCAGAGACGGATGAACGAGGCGAGATCGAGCACGTCGCCGGCGCGGACGTCCCCCTCCTGGAGCAGGGTGCGATACGACGGCACGAGCGCCGCGGCGCGGCGAAACTCGGTCAGCAAGCGGGCTTCGGTTTCGACGCCGAAAACCGTCTCCTTGCAGGGGGCTGTCATCTTCGGTCCCACGACCGCATCATCGCGGCAGGCAGCCGGCCGTTCACGGTGGCCAGTGCGTGCGGGCCAACGGCGAGCTGGTGATCGAGATCGGCGCTGAACCCTTTCAATCCAGGAAATCGACCCGACACGATCGCTCGGTCGAGCTCGTTCAACGCCATCTGGTAGGGAATCACTCGACCATAGTATTCGCACTCAGGCCCAAACGCCCGAAATGGAAAGCCCTGCTGATCGAGCTGGCGTCGCAAGGGCTCTTCCATGGCGGTCAGCCAGTGCGTCGCCCCGACTCTTTGCGTCTCTTCGTACAGCGCCTTGAGCACCGTCATGAACACGTCGTCGCCGACGCGCCGATGTTTCGCGCGTTGGTAGTCGGCGACGCGCACGGATCTCGACACGGTCTCCGCGTCGCACGCGACCTGATCTCGATGGCGGCGGTAGCCGGCCGCTATGACGAGGCGGCCGACTTCCACCAGTCGAGGATTTCCCCTGTGGAACTCGGTCTCGTGCGGAAACGACGTGCAGTGGTCGAACAGCGGCAGGCCCAGGTGGCTGACTCTCACTGCCCGCGAGGTTCCGGCGAGCTCGCCGGACGCATCCACCGCGCCGACGTGCAGCGAGTGGCAGTCGAACGCGTCGAACTCCAGGCCGGCGGGATAGTCCTCGACCGGAAGGAATTTTTGTTCGAGGCAGTAGACCTGGTATCTCAGACGGTAGCTGTCCTCGAGCAGCCGGGGGGCATTGTCCAGGGGCCGGCCCAGAAAACGCGGCCCCGGAAGCGGCACGGCCGCGGCGGCGTGATTTCGATCGATCAGGTTCATGTTGCACACTGCATCACACCGGGCGGGCCAGGCTATTTCGACACGCATCAGACGAGCCCCGCCTGTTCACGCCGACCGATCGTGCTGGCTGGACCTGGTGAAACGGCGGTGTGCTTCGGTGACCGGGAAGGCGAGGCTGGATCCCCCCTTGGCGGATCTCGCAAACCAGGTACCGCGCTTTTAAGGGGAATCGGCCCGAATGAGGGCGTGCGGAGTGCGCCCGCGCACAGTTGCGGCCGTGTCCGCACATTGCCCCGCGCACCGCGCACGGAGGTGGTCGGTCCGGTCGAAGGGCCGGCTCAGACCACCACGAGGTACGTGCGAAGACTGCTTTCGCCGCGGAATCTCTGGAGGATGGCACTGTTGCCCTGCAGCAGCTTCAAAAGAACGACCGACTGCAACTCCATCGCATCGTCGCCCGTCACGTGGTACTGCTTGCACACCACCCGAAGCGCATCCTGAATGACCATCAGGTGCGATGACACGAGAGCAGGGCCGTCGATATCGGCAGGTGCGACATACGGTCGATAACGGATCGACTAGTCTGGCGGTGCGGCGGGGACTTCGAGCGTGGTGGTCAACACAGGCGTATCCTCCGGCTGTCGTGGTTGCTTCTATTCTGTAAGGCGGAGAAAGACCTGCGGGCGGGACACGCCGCCACCCGCGGGCTGCGCTTGGTACGGCGCGGCTCGTTCCCTGCCACGTGCCGCAGCGGGCACTGGGCCTTGGTGGTGCTGGAGTTTGGATCCGGGAACTGGAATGGCGTGTGGGGAGGTTCCAAGTTTCAGGGTTTTAGGGTTTTAGGCGCCGATAGAACTGGAGGCCTTGACCGGTCGACGAACGCCGGACCAGGTGTCGCTGCCAGGAGGGCACGGCTCGTGGTTCGTGAGCCGGCGAGGACTGTCTGACCGTCGCGTGTGGACTGAACTCAGCGAATGCCGACGCGAACTCCGCCGCCGACCCCGAACGAACCCATCCCCAGATCCTGGCGCATCTCGTAGCGAACGCCGGCAAACAGTCGCCAGCGGTGGGTCAGGGTTACATCCGCACCGGCCATCACCTGCGCCGATGCGTTCGTCGTCTGCGACCGCTCATCGCGCTCCATGCACGACGCAGCCTGTGGTCCGGCCGGACCGCGCGGCGGCGTGCAGTTGGTGACCGACCGGTAGTTTCGCAGATCCTTGCGGTGGAGCCCGGCGCCACCGCCAACGTAGACGGTGACCAGATGCGGCGGCGTCCGGCCGACGAGGTTCACGCCGGCGGTCCAGTCCGACGTCTCGCGGCCGATGGTTTCGCGGTCAGCCCGTCCTGGGACGCCGGTCGCGCCGCTATACGGCAGCACGGCGTCGTTCCGCGTGCTCGTCCTTCCAGATGAGCGGCGCGTGACCTCGAATTCAACCCCAAGCCGCGGAGTCGCGGCGAACCCGAGTGACCCGGTTACGGCGGGTCCTTCGGGATAGTCGTCGCCGTGCACCGGCTCCATGGCGACACCACCCACACTGAGGATCAGTCGCGGAGCCGGTGTGGCGGTGCTCTGCGCAGCCGCAACCGGCGCGATGATCGCCGCGAGTGCCACTGTCCCGATGACTACGGCGAGGCGTGTGAGCGAAGTGCTTTGCATAGTGAGTCTCGTCCCGTAAGGCGAGAACGAGTTACGGGAGAGCTCACCAGCCCAGCTCGGAACCTCGCGTTCCGAGGCGTTCCGATCAATTGCGTCCACGTCCCAGGCCGACGCGACCCGCATGCGCCCTATGGCTCGACGTGCTCGGGCGCCGCGATGCTTCCGGGAGCGACGGACGCGCCAGTCCGACCGAGCTTGCGGAGCGGGTTCAACAGATCACTGGGCCGCCAGGCGCTCAGGCCGTCGAAGTAGGAATACACGACCGGCGTGATCAGCAGAGTGAGCAGCAGGCAGAGCATCTGTCCGCCGATGATGGTCACGGCCATCGACGCGCGCGAGCCCGACCCGGCCCCCCGGCCAAAGGCGATCGGCAGCATCCCGGCCACGATCGCGATCGTCGTCATCAGGATCGGGCGCAGCCGGACGTGGCTGGCCTGGACGATCGCGGCGCGCCGGTCGAGCCCTTCCGCGCGCAGCGTGTTGGTGTAATCCACCTGCAGGATCGAGTTCTTCTTGACGATCCCGAACAGCATCATCAAGCCGATCGCGCTGTAGACATTGATCGTCATCCCGAACGCCATCAGCGCCAGCAGGCCGGCCGGCAGGCTGAGCGGCAGCGCCGTCATGATCGTCAATGGATGGATGAAGCTGTTGAACTGCGAGGCGAGCACCATGTAGATGAACGCCACCGCCAGGATGATCGCGATCGCGAAATCGTTGCCCGCCTGGCTGAGGGTACGGGCGCTTCCGCCGAACGTCACCTGGTATCCGGCCTTCAGCCCCAGCTCGCCCACCTTGGCCCGCGCCTCCGAGACGGCGCTGCCGAGCGTAATCTTCAGCGCGTCCAGGTTGGCGTTGACGGAGATCTGCCGCATCCGGTTGAAGCGGTCGATCGACGCCGGCGCGTTGCCAAGTGTCAGGTGGGCGACATCGCTGACCCGTACCATCCGCCCGCCCGCCGCGGGCACGAAGATGTCCCCCATCGCCGCCGGATCGTTCCGGAACGGCTCGTCGAGGCGAAGCCGGACGCTGTACTGCTCGTCGCCATCCTTGAATTTCGACACTTCCTGCCCGCCGACGAGCGTGCCCATCGTTGAGGACAGCGTGTCCATCGACACGCCGAGATCCGCCGCCCGCTGGCGATCGATGTCGATCCGCAGCTCGGGCTGAGTGGCTTCGAAGCTGGTGTCCGCGTCGTTGACGCCGTCGATCTCCTTCACCTTCGCCAGTAGCGTGTTCGCGTACTTCTGCAACTCGTCGATATCCGGCCCCTGAACGATCATCGTCAGTCGGTTGCTGCCGCCGCCACCGCCACCGCCCCCGCCGCGGCCGCCGCCGCTGGTTGACGCGCCTGAAATGTCCGTTCCACCCGACACGCTGATGCGCGCGTTCCGGTACTTGCTCAGCGTCCGCCGGGCCACCTGCATCAGCGCCTGCTGCGACTGCTCGCGCTGATCGAGCGGCGTCAGCTGGACCGAATAGTTGCCGCTGCCGTTCTGAATCGACGTCATCATCGACTCGAGGTTGGTCCCGAGCGCCTGGCGCAGCTCCCCCTCGATCGGCGTCATGTACTCGAGCGTCCGGTCGAAGCTGGTGCCGCGCGGCAGCCGCAGGTTGACGCTGAATT
>JBDTSX010000029.1:0-15968 GCA_039930925.1 Acidobacteriota bacterium
TGCGGTGTGCCGGCCGACGGCGGCAACGTGGGTGTGACGGCCGCGGCGGCGATCGTCAATGTCAGCGCCGCGAGAGGAGAGCGGAGCCAGCGAGGCAACATGTCGCTCATTATGGACGGGACCGGTTCAAGGCCGTCAACGTCCGGCTGGAACCGGCCTGACGATCAGTTGTCCTGCCCTCACCGGCTGGAGGCTCCCATACAATGATGCGTCTGGAGATGTACCGCGAACTCGACGCCGGCCGAATCACGACGACGGCGCTGGAGATCAGCCGGCGGATCGCCGAGCGATTCCCAGGCTCAGGTCTCAGTGAAGTGAGCGTTGGTCTCTGCTCGCTCGCGGACGCGTCGGCGCTGCGCGCGGAGCGTCTCCGCCGTCCCGACTTGAAGATTCGCATCGGGGTGACCGCCACGGTCCTGGTGATGGTCGCGATCGCGGCCTCGGCCGCGCTCTCGGTGCGGGTGCCGGGCGGCGCGATGACGCTGTCGGATCTGGCGCAGGGGCTCGAAGCCGCGGTCAACGACGTGATCTTTCTGGGCCTGGCGCTCTTCTTCCTGCTGTCGCTGGAATCGCGTTCGAAGCGCCGGGTGGCGCTCGGCGGGCTGAACGATCTTCGCAGCATCGCGCACGTCATCGACATGCACCAACTGACGAAGGATCCTGAAATCGAACGGCGGCTCGCGACCGATCCCGACGCCACGGGCACGCTGACGCGGGTCGAACTGGCGCGATACCTGGACTACTGCTCCGAGATGCTGTCGATCACCAGCAAGCTGGCGGCGCTGCACCTTCAGGCGTTCAGCGATCCGGTCGTGCTCGATTCGGTCAACGGCATCCAGGCCTTGACGGTCGGGCTGTCGGGAAAAATCTGGCAGAAGATCATGATCCTGGATCTGATCGCGGCGCCCGAGTCCGGGATCCAGACATCACTCTAGAGGCGGGGCCAACGGCTTCATGGCGTCCGGCGTCAGCCGGATGGCAGCCGTCTCCTGAGTCGGTTTCACCAGCCGCCCGTGGCGTCCGGCTTCAGCCGGACGATGGTGATTGTGCATCACGCCAGGCACCGCGCAGCACGTCTGCAGGTGTGCGGCTGTCGAGGGCGTTTGGTTCGTGCGATGTCGAGGCTAGACGACGACCCCTGGCACTTCGAGCTCGCCGCGGCGGAAGGCATCGACGAACGCCTCGACGACCTTCGGGTCGAAGTCGCTCCCCGACCCCTTGACGATGACGTCCTTCGCGTCGAACGTGGACATCGCCTTGCGGTAGGGGCGGTCGCTGGTCAGCGCGTCGTAGACGTCGGCCACGGAGATGATGCGTGCTTCGAGGGGAATCTCCTGGCCGCTGGTGGTGTTGTAGCCGGAGCCGTCGAACTTGTCATGGTGGGCGAGGATGATCGGAATCACGCGCCGCAGCGAGCCGCCCAGAGGTTCCAGGAGGTCGACCCCCTTCTGCACGTGCTTCTTCACCTGGTCGAACTCGCTGGCGGTCAGCCGGGCGGCCTTGTAGAGCAGGTCGCGGCTGATGTCGAGCTTCCCGATATCGTGCAGCAGCGCCGCCGCGCGCACGTCTTCAATCCGTGCGGAGGTGAGCCCGATGCTGGCCGCGATCTTCGCCGCATAGATCGACACGCGATACGAATGATTCTCGGTGTAGGCGTCCTTCGCGATGAAGTGGCGCAGGATCATCAGCACGCCGTGATAGGTCTCCTGCAGCTCACGAATCTGCCCGGTCTTGTGCTCGTAGAGCGTGCCCATCGAATAGCCGGTCAGCACCAGCACCCCGCCCCAGACGGTGATGTCCAGCCAGCGTGACACCGGCACCGCGGCCTGCACCGTGGCGGCAAAGAGCACCGGGTTGTACCACGTCATCAGCGTCACGAGCAGCACGCTCGCGAATGCCGTCAACGTCGCATGCCGGCGACCATACGCGTAGGCCGATCCCAGGGTCGGGAGCGTGTAGAAGCTCAGGACCATCCGCTGGGAGTCGACGAGAAGATTGACCAGGAGGCAGATGCCGAATACGGACAGGAGCAGCCAGAGCTCCTTGTTCACTTCCGTGATTCTGCCGAAAGACTTCATGTTGTACTCCGCAAGGTCACGCCCCCGAAGATACGGGTTCGCTGCCGGCGCTTGCGGCGCACACCGCGCACCGCGCCGGCGCGGCACCTGGCGATGCCTCGATATGCCCATCGAATCAACGAGTTCGGCGGGTCACAGGAGGCCGGGCGTCCGGCGCGCGCACACCGCCGATGTGTGCGCATTTGACCCAGGATGACCGGAATTGTAAGTGGCTCGGCGAGCCGACGCGGATCAGCCCTTGTAGCCCAGAAAGAGCCGCGGCAGCACCAGGGTGAGCCAGGGAAACGCCGCGATCAACGCCAGCCCCACGAGCAGCGCGACCAGATACGGCACGTAGGTCCGCGTCACGTCGTCGATATCGACCCGCGCGATGCCGGCGGCGATCGACAGGCCGACTCCCACCGGGGGCAGGAAAAAGGCGATGCCCATCGCCGCGATGATGACGATGCCGTAGTGAACGGGATCGACCCCCACGACCCGGCTGATCGGGAAGAGAATCGGGCCGAAGATCAGCAGGGCCGGCAGCCCCTCGAGCAACGCGCCGATGATCACGAAGAGCGCAATCGTCAAGGCCAGGAACCCGGCGCGTCCCGCGCCCACGCCGGCGATCCATTCGCCGAGCGTCTGCGGGACCCACTCGCGGACGAGGATCCACGCGAAGGCGGACGCGGCCGCAAGCACCCACAACGTCGTGGCGGTGACGATGCCGCTCTGCGCAAACTGACCGAGCAGCCCGGCGTGCACCGTCTGTCCGCCCTCGAGAGCCTCGCTGGGTGCGGCTGGCGTGTCGCCGAGGCGGACGCCCCCGAACGACAGGCCCACGACCAGCGCATAGACGACCGCGATCAGCGCCGCTTCCGTAACGGTTGTCAGGCCGCTGAAGATTCCGCCGAACAGCAGCACGGGAAGACCGGTGGGCACCGCCGCCCGGCGCATCGCGCGCAGCAGATCCGCCCTGGTCGCGCCAGCCGTGACGGGCCAGCGCTGACGGCGGGCGCGAATCGCGATCAGCACGAGCAGCGCCGCCGCGAGGACGAACGCGGGTACGAAGCCGCCGAGAAACAGCGTCACGATCGAGAGGTTCACGAGCGAGCCGAGCACCACCATCGTCAGGCACGGCGGTACGAGGATGCCCATCGCCGATGCCGCCGCCACCACACTGACCGACTCGGCGCCCGAATAGCCGGCCTTCCGCATCGAGGGCACGAGCAGTGAGCTGATTGCGGACACGTCTGCGGCAGTGGATCCGGAGATGCCGGAGAACAGGATCTCCGCAACCACCACGACCATCGCCAGCCCGCCGCGGACGCGCCCGACGATGACCATCGCGAGATCGACGATGCGCTCTGAAATGCCTCCCGATTCCATCAGTGCGCCGGCGAGTATGAAGAGCGGAATCGCCAGCAGCACGAACGAGTCGACCCCGCCGAGGATCTTGATCGGCAGGATGATCAGGCTGACGCCGCCGATGCCGACCAGATAAGTCAGCGAAGTGAGCGCGAGCGTGAAGGCGAGCGGCACGCCCAGGGCCGCCGTGACCAGGAACCCGGAGACGAGCACGGCGAGCGGCGCGGCGCCGGCGAGCAGCAGCACCAGCACGGACGCGAGCGCCAGTCCGGCCGCGCCGGCCGACCACGCCAGCAGCCGTCGGTCTCTCCAGACCGTGATCCCGTCGCGGCGGAGCTGCTGGACGATGACGGCGGCCATCAGGAGGAGCGCGACCGGCAGCACCGCGGAAATCGCCGCTCCGGACAGTCCGCTTGCGGGCAGCCGCTCGCCGGCGCTGGCGAGCGTCAGGCGCCAGGATGGCACGACCAGGCAGAGAAAGAAGGTGAGCAGGACCAGGCGCAGCCCCCGATCGACCGCCCGGCGCCGCGACTCGGACAAGAGACGAATCAAGGCCGTCACCCGCGGATGCTGCCCGTGCTGCACGGCCGCAATCCCGCCGGCACACATCAACCAGACCAGCAGCAGCCGCGCGATTTCCTCGGTCCACGGAATCGGCTGGCGCAGCACGTGGCGCGCGATGACCTGGAGCCCGACGACAGCCGCCTGGGCGGCCACCAGGAACGCGATCACCCACTGCAGCGCCAGGTCTGACGCCGCTTCCCCGCGCGTCATTGTCCCCGCGCGCGCCGGGAGCCCATACGCCGGAGCTTCTGTGACGGGACCGGTCACGCGCGAATCGCCTCGAGCCACCGCTCGACGCCCAGCCCGCGCCCCTCGGTGTTCCAGAGCCGCTCGGCGGCCGGCGCGAACGGGCGGGGATCGAAGTCGCGAATCGTCATTCCGCTCGCCGTCAACTGCGCGATCGCGGACGAATCCTCGCGTGGCCCCATTGCCCGCTGCTCGGCGGCCGCGTCACGCGCGGCGCGCTCGAGCGGCGCCCGGAGCTCCCTGGGAAGTCGGGCCAGTGTCGCGGTCGATGCGAACAGGCCGAGCACTCCCGCTATGTGGCGTGTCCGGGCCATGCATCGCGCCACTTCGAAGAAGCGCTGCTGCACGGTCGTGCTCGCGTCGTGCTCGTATCCGTCGATCACGCCAGTCTGCATCGAGGTGTAGACCTCGCCGAAGGCCATCGGGGTCGGGCTCGCGCCCATCAGCTCGATCGTCTTGACGTAGATCGCCGATTGGATGGTGCGGATTTTCAGGCCGGCGAGCTGCTCGGGCCCGGTGATGTCGCGCGATCGCGTCACCACCTGCCGGAAGCCGAACGAATCGCCCCAGGCGAACGGACGCATGCGCACGGTGGCCTCGAGGTAATCGGCGGCTTCCTCGCCCAGCCGTCCGTCCACGACCCGGTGCACGTGATCCCAGTCTCGCCAGAGGAACGGAAAGTCGAAGACCTGCAGCTTTGGCGCCACGCTGCCCCAGATCGCCGTGCCGGACACCATGAAGTCGACGAGGCCCTCCTGCAGCTGCTGCACGACTTCCCGCTCCTGTCCCAGCGTGCCGCTTGGGAAGATGCGGATTTTGACCGCGCCGCCGGTCGCCTCTTCCGCCAGCTGGCGAAATCGATCGCCGAACGCATGGAGGGCGGTCGGGCCGGCGGACATCGAATGCGATAAACGCAGCACGATCGGTCCCCGTTCCGCGCGCGAGCGGCATCCGGCGGCACACGCCGCCGCACCGGCTGCGGCCGTGAGAAATTCCCGTCGTCCGATCGATCTCTGCACGTGCGGTGAGTCCCCGACTGCGAAGTCAATCACAGGAGCGCCCGGAACGGGAGCGAAATCTCCGAGTCTTCGTCGGCGATCGTATCCTGGTCGCATTTGTTCTGTCTGATCTTCCGCCTTCAGGCGGAAGATCAACTTGAGTCGATATCAACTGGAGCAGATGCCAACGAGGATCTCGATGTTCTTACCCACGCTCAAACACTGACGCGACACGGAACCGATTTGCCCCGCGCTCTCCGATGGCCTTGCGCGCTCCTACCCTGCTAGACTGGCGCACTTATGAATCAATATCTCGACTTGACCGGAAAGGTCGCGCTCATCACCGGCGCATCGTCCGGCATCGGCGCGGCCACCGCTGTCGTGATGGCGGATCTGGGCGCCAGCGTGGCGATCGGATACCACCACAACCGGCAGGGGGCTGAGGAGACGCGCGACCAGATCGTCGCCGCGGGCGGCGCCGCGATGACCGTCGAGGCGGACGTCCGGCGCGCGGAGGACGTGCGCGCGCTCGTGGATCGGGTCACCGCCGGGCTCGGGCCGATCGACATCCTGGTCAATAACGCAGGGTCGCTCGTCGAGCGGCGCGGGGTGCGCGAGCTGACCGAGGAGTACCTCGAGGAGGTGCTGTCGCTCAACTTCAAGAGCGCGGTGCTCGCCTCGCAGGCGGTCGCCGCGTCGATGATCAGTCGGCGCAGCGGAACGATCATCAACGTGGTGTCGATTGCCGGGCACAACGGCGGCGGCCCAGGCGCCGGCATCTACGCGTCGTCCAAAGCGGCGTTGACGAGCTACACGAAATCCCTGGCCAAGGAGCTGGCCCCATCCACGGTCCGCGTCAATGCGGTCGCGCCAGGGGTGATCGATACACCCTTCCACGAAGTGTTCTCGACACCCGAGATGATGCGGTATTTCGTCTCCGGCATTCCGCTCGGCCGGGTGGGCACGCCCGCCGAGTGTGCGACCGTGATTGCGTTTCTCGCGTCGGGTGCGGCGAGCTACATCACCGGTGAAACGATCGAAGTCAACGGCGGTCAGCTGATGCGATGACGGGTGCGCCGGGCCGTTCATAGCCCTCGTCGATCGGCAAGTCCGGACCCGTTGCGGCCAGGACCGCCAGCTCGTCGCAGCGCTCGTTCTCCGCATGGCCGGCGTGTCCTTCGACCCACAGTGCCTCGACCTGATGCCGTTCGCCCAGATCGAGCAGCCGCTGCCACAGATCCCAGTTCGGAACGATCTTGCCTGATCGGCGCCAGCCTTTTGCGCGCCAGGTTCGCGCCCATCCTTTCGCAAGGCTGTTGACGACATAGAGGGAGTCGCTGAAGAGCGTCACCGCGCATGGGACCTTGAGCGTCTCGAGTGCCCTGATGGCGGCGGTGAGCTCCATCCGGTTGTTCGTGGTCAGGCGGAAGCCGCCGGACAGCTCGCGCCGGTGTTCTCCGTACTCGAGGATCGCGGCGTATCCGCCCGGACCGGGGTTTCCCGTGCAGGCTCCATCGGTAAACACCACCACGCGCTTCGACGCCACCAGGCTCTACACCTTTCCGGACGCACGAGGCGGTCCGACCACTCGTTCACCGGCTCCCGGCGATACAATCAGGCGCGACCGTCCGCGGCCGCAGCGTCCAACACACGATCAGACTGTACCGCGATGCCACAGACCGGACAATCGCCGCCGCCGATGCGTGCCGCCGTCAATTCACCGCGCCAGGTCCTCTTCGCGAGCCTGATCGGCACCACCATCGAGTTCTTCGATTTCTACATCTACGCCACCGCGGCGGTGATCGTGTTCCCGAAATTGTTCTTTCCCTCCACCGATCCCGCGTCCGCCACACTCGCCTCGCTGGCCACGTTCGCGATTGCCTTTATCGCACGGCCGGTCGGCTCGGCGGTGTTCGGGCACTTCGGCGATCGGATCGGCCGCAAGACGACGCTGGTTGCGGCGCTGTTGACGATGGGGCTGTCAACCGTGGCGATTGGGGTGCTGCCGACGTATGCCTCGATCGGCGTCGCCGCGCCGCTGCTGCTGGCGCTCTGCCGGTTCGGTCAAGGGCTGGGTCTCGGTGGCGAATGGGGCGGGGCGGTCCTTCTCGCGATTGAAAATGCGCCTCCGGGCCAGCGTGCATGGTACGGGATGTTTCCCCAGCTCGGCGCACCGCTGGGGTTCTTCTTTTCGGGCGGCGTCTTCCTGACGCTCTCCGACTGGCTGACCGACGACCAGTTCTTCAGGTTCGGCTGGCGCATTCCGTTTCTCGCCAGCGCGCTGCTCGTCATCGTTGGACTGTATGTGCGCCTCACGATTACCGAGACGCCGGTATTCAGCGACGCCTTGAAGCGGAGCGAACGGGTCAAGCTTCCGATGCTGGTCGTGGTCAGGGACTACCCGAAGACACTGGTGTTCGGCACGATGATCGCGCTGGCGACGTTCGTGCTGTTCTACTTGATGACGGTATTTGCGCTGGCCTGGGGCACGACCGCGCTCGGTTACAGCCGGCAGCAGTTTCTCCTGATTCAATTGTTCGGGATTGTCTTCTTCGCGCTGACCATTCCCTTCTCGGCGGTATTCGCGGATCGGCACGGCCGGCGGGCGACGCTCCTCTGGGTGACGCTGGCGATCGCCGTATTCGGGTTCGCGCTGGCGCCGCTGTTTCTGAGCGGCACCGTCGGGGTGACGGTTGCGGTGGCGCTCGGGATGTCCCTGATGGGGCTCACCTATGGTCCGCTCGGCACGGCGCTTTCGGAACTGTTCCCCACCGCGGTGCGCTATACCGGCAGTTCGCTGACGTTCAATCTCGCCGGCGTGTTCGGCGCCTCGCTCGCCCCTTACGTGGCGACCTGGCTGGCCAAGACCTATGGCCTGCCGTTCGTGGGCTACTATCTGACCCTGGCCGCGCTCGTGACCCTGGTCGGATTGCTCGCGACCCGCGAGACGATGGGCGAGAATCTGCGCGGCAGTTGACTCGCGAGGAGTCCGCGCGTCTCCCGTGTTTTCAGCAACTTGCTTTGTCGGGCAGTCGTCTAAGTCCCCGTGCTGCTTCAAGATGTCCGCTACGCTCTCCGTAACCTGTGGCACAGCAAGGGCTTTGCCGTCGTCGCCATTCTTTGTCTGGGTTTCGGGATCGGCCTGAACGCGACGATTTTCAGCGTGATCGACGGCGTCCTCCTCAAGCCGTATCCCTACACGGATCCAGACCGCATCCTGGTCGTCGGCGAGCGGAAGCAGCGGAACGACAGTCAGTCCGGCCTGTCCTTCCTCGACATGCGCGATTGGAAAGAAGCCAACAGCGTTTTCACGACTATCGCCGCGGTCGCGGGGCGCAGCCTGACGATCTCCGACGTCGGGGCCGAACCCGAGCGTTATCTCGGCGCCGGGATCTCATGGGACCTGTTCCCGCTGCTGGGCACGTCGCCAATCCTCGGTCGCGGGTTCACCGCTGAGGACGATCGCCCGAACGCGGGAAACGTCGTGCTGCTCGGCTATGAACTGTGGGCGCGGCGCTATCACAGCGATCAGGGCATCATCGGCCGGCCGATTCTGATCAATGCCAAGCCGTTCGTCGTCGTCGGCATCATGCCGCCGAAATTTGCCTTTCCCAACAATCAACGGCTGTGGATTCCGCTCGAACCGATGGTCGCGAACGATCCGCGCGGCGTCCGCGGCCTGTTCGCGTTCGGCCGCCTGAAGCCGGGCGTGACCATCGAGCGCGCCCGCCAGGAGCTCGACGCGATTGCGGCGCGACTCGCGGTCCAGTATCCGCTGACGAATGAAGGCTGGATGTCCAATCTGCGGACCCTGCGCCAGTCGTTCCTTCCGCCCGAAGTGCCGCTCGTGCTCTACCTGATGATGGCCGGCGTGACGCTGGTGCTGTTCATCGCCTGTTCCAACGTCGCCAACCTGCTGCTGGCGCGCGCGTCGGGCCGACGCCGTGAAATCGCGGTACGCAATGCGCTCGGCGCCGGACGCGCCCGCATCGTCCGGCAACTGCTCACCGAGAGCCTGGTCCTGGGGCTGGTCAGCGTCCCGCTGGGCGTGGCGCTCGCGGCGATTGGCACCAGGCTGATCGCCACCGGCATTCCCCTCGATCAGGTGCCTTACTACATCAAGTGGGAGCTCGACTGGCGATCGGTCGCGTACACCATCGTCGTTGCCGCGACCACCGCGCTGGTGTTCGGGTTGTTTCCCGCGCTGCAGGTTTCGAAGGGCAACCTCCACGAGACGCTCAAGGAAGGAACCCGCGGCAACAGCGTCGCCAAGTCGATGCTGCGCAGCGCGCTGGTCGTCGCTCAGGTCGCGTTCGCGCTGGTGTCGCTGGTCGGGGCGCTGCTGTTCGTCCGCACGTTCATGAACCTTGGCGGATCGGATCTGGGCTTCGATCCGAAGCCGCTGATGTCGATGCGGTTCTACCTGCCGGGAGAGGTCTACGAGGCCGAGGACGCGAAGCTGCGCCGCGTCGAAGACGTCGTCAGACGCGTGGAAGCGTTGCCCGGCGTCCGCGCCGCGTTTGCCTCCAACTTCGTCCCGCTCAGCGGCGGTGGCGGAGGAGGCACCGTGGTGGTTGACGGCCGGCCGGCGCCGCCCGGCGAAGAGCAGGGCATCGCGCTGATTTCGGTCACGCCCCACCTCATCGGCACGCTCGGGATGACGACGACCCGCGGGCGGGAATTCACCGACGCCGAGGGCTGGTCGCACTCACCGGTCGCGATGATCAACCAGACCATGGCCAGACGGTTCTGGCCAGGAGTGGACGCGGTGGGCGGGCGGTTCCGGGTGCCGGATGAAGGCAAGGCGGAGTGGTTCACCGTCATCGGCGTGACGTCCGATGCGAACCTGTACGGCATCGACCCGTCGAACGAGGAGCCGCCGGCGGTCGCGTACGTCCCCTACGCCTATCAGCAGGCGCTCAATACGGGCATCACGATTCGTGTGGACGGCGACCCGGCGTCGATCACCTCGGCGGCGCGGCAGGCGATTCGCGACTCGGATCCGAACCTGCCGCTGTCCCAGGTGCGCACCATCGTCGAGGCGCGCCGGCTGACGTTCTGGCAATACGGCCTGTATGGCTGGATCTTCGGAACCATCGGCGTGATGGGGCTGCTGCTCGCGTCGATTGGCGTCTACGGCGTCCTGTCGTACGCCGTGTCGCAGCGCACGCAAGAGATTGGCGTGCGCGTCGCACTGGGCGCGCGCCGCGCCGACATTCTCCGTCTCGTCGTCGGTCACGGGCTCGTCCTCGCCGCGATCGGCATCGTCCTGGGCTGGATCCTGGCGGCCGCGGCGATGCCCGCCGCGCGCTCGCTGCTCTACAACGTGAGTCCGTTCGATCCGCTCACGTTTGCGGCGGTGGCCACGTTCCTCGCGATCGTCGCCTTCCTGGCGAGCTATGTGCCGGCCCGGCGCGCGATGCGAGTGGACCCGGTGATCGCCCTTCGCGGAGAGTGAGGCGGATCGGCTTCGCCGGCCGGGGTTCGGGACTCGGGGCTCGGGACTCGGAACTCGGAACTCTGGAGTCGGGGTTCAGGAGCCGGGGCTCGGGGCGCGGGGTCACCCCACCTGCACGACGACGAACGTGACGTCGTCGCCGAAGCCGCCGCCGGTCCAGCTCGTGAGCTCGCGCAAGGCCGACTGCGCGACGGACGCGGCAGTCCCGGCCGGCGCCGACAACATCTGCTTGACCCGTTCCGTGTCGAAGAACTCGCCCGACGCGTTCTGCGCCTCCGGCAGGCCATCCGTATAGATCAGGATGCGGTCTCCAGGGTGCAGCGCGAAGCGCTCGCACGTGAACACAGCTTCAGGGAAGAAGCCCATCATCGGACCGTGATCATCACCAGGCCGCGATCGAGACGCAGCCGATGACGATCAGCGTGACTGCGATGCAAATGGCGACGAGTTCAGTGCCGGACATGAGCAACGACGATAGTCTGGAACCGCGCCGCACGTCGACTGCCCGCGCGTTCACACGGTCAGCGGACCTTGCGGCCCGCTGACTATCGTGGTTATCGATGCGCGAGGCCCGAGCGGCTCAGTCGGCCAGACTGAACGCGACCGTGACCGTCATCACCACGTCGACCGGCTTTCCATTCAGCAGCGTCGGACTGAAGACCCACTGGCGGACCGCATCCACCGCGGCCGTGGCAAAGTCGGGATGGACATTCGCGCTCAGGACGCGCACGGATTGGACCGTGCCGTCGCGGCCGATGACCGCTTCGAGCGGCACGACTCCTTCGCGACCGGCGTCGCGCATTGAGGCGGGATACACGGGCCGCACGTCCTGAAGCTTGCGGGGAACGCGAATATTGCCGCCGACCCTGACCGGTTTCGGACCCGGCGGCACCGCAGACGGCGGAGTGGCGCTGCGCGGAGTCGTCACACTAATGCTCTCCCTCAGATCGCCCACCTGCAGCGTGATCGCGCGATCCCAGTCGCGAGTGGACCGCAAGTCGAGCTCGTGGCGGAGCGGCCGGAACCCCATCAGCGACGCTTCGAGCACATAGTGTCCGGTCTGTACCGCTGGAAACTCGAAGTGTCCGGCGGCGTCACTCGTCGCCTGCCACTTGATTTGCCCCGCGTCCTCGAGCTTCAGCTCGACCCCTGGCAGCACCCCGCCGCTGGGGTCGTACACGGCCCCCTCGAGTGGTCGAAGGACGCTCTGCCCGGCGCGGAACGCCGCGGCCGGCAGCGTAATGAGGAGCAGCAGCGCCATGGTGGTAATGACGGCGCGGAGCGACAGAGATTGGCGATTGACGCGGGGGTTCAGCATAACGGCGATTCTCCTCTCGAGTGTTGACGGGCGGGCCATGGGGGTCGCCGATGCCCAGGCGCGCCCGGGCCGGCGGCAGATCCGTGCAAGATCCAGCAGGTGAGCGGCGTAGTCGCGCGGCCGGACGCCAGCGTCGAGCACCTCGTCGTCGCAGGCCTGTTCGCTGTCGCGCCGCAGCCGGTCGCACGCCATCCATATCAGGGGATTGAACCAGCAGATCGCGCGCAGCGCTTCGGCGGCGATCTGGACAGCCCAGTCGTGCCGCCGGATGTGCGCGAGCTCGTGCCAGAGCACGACGCGGACGCGATCGTCGCGCCACTCGCGCGCGTCGAGCGGCAGCAACACGCGTGGCCGGAATGATCCCCACGTGGCGAGCAGGTCAGGTGCATCCGTCTGAAGGACGACGACGCGACGACGCAGTCCGTAGGCGGCGGCGATCTCTTCTGTCGTCCGCACCCACGGCCCGTCCTGCACGCGTTCGGCGCGCCGTCCAATCCGCGCCAGGCGACCGAACCCGGCGAGCAGTACCGCCGCACTGAACAGCACGCCGGCGATCCAGACCATCCAGATCACCGACAGGAGCCTGTCGACGCTGCTGTCCTGCTTGGCGTCGGCCTGACCAGCCTCCGCCGACGCGATCTCCGTGGCGCGCGCGGCATGACTCCTGGCGGCGTCGGTTGGGTGCGTGGCCGCGGACCGAGGCGACGTCGATCGCGCCACCGAGGGGAACGGGTTCCATGCCGGCAGCGCGCCATTGAGCGGAGTCGCCGCACCGGCGGCACCCACTGCCGCGGCAAGGACGAAGTGCCGCAGGGCCGCCGATCGACGGTGAAGGAGCGCATGCGCGGTGAGCCCGGCCGCGACAATCAGCGACGACCGAATCGTCAGGTCGGCCAGGAACGTCACCGTGAGTCACCCCTGGCGTGGTCAACCAGTTCGGCAATCCGCTCCAGCTCCTCGTCCGACACCCGCGCGGCCTCTCCGCCGAGTAGCGCGGCCACGACCTTGGCGCTGGATCCGTCGAAGAACGTGTCGACCAGGTGCTTCAGGGCGGACTTCCGTGCCGAATGCCGCGGGACGGTCGGCATGTAGACATACCGGAGCCCCTGCTCCTCGTGCCTGACGTGCCCCTTGGCTTCGAGCACTCGCAGCTGGGTCCGTACGGTGGAGTCGGTCGGCGCGCCGGGCAGTGCGTCCCGGATGTCGCCCGCGGTCGCGCGGCCCAACCGATACAGCACGTCCATGATTTGCCGTTCGCGTTTGGTGAGCGCGGGGTGGGTTCCGGCGGTGGTCATGTGAGTTTTATAACACCTCTGTTATTTTAATAACATGACCGCCGCGGGCGAGTCAAGCCGGGCGTCAGACGACTGGGCGTCAGACGACGTCAGAGGATGGCATGGGGGCGTGGATGAAGACCGGCGCGGCCGGCGGGATGGATTGCCCCGGACTACCGGATGATGCGCACTTTCGTCGGGGTTGGCGGCGCCGCGATCGCCGAAGTGATCTGCACGATGGTGCCGTTGGTGTAACTGACGAAGTAGAGCTCGCCGTCGGCGTCCAAGCCGAACGAGCTGACGCTCCCGACGACCGCGCCGCCACCGAGTTCGGCGGTGTGGTCGGCGCGGGCGGATGCGGTTGCCCCGCCGGTGGCCGGATCGATCGTGAGCGCGATCGAAAAGATCCGCCCCTGCACGTAGTCCGCGAAGAAGTAGCGGCCGCGGTAGGTGGCGGGTAGCCGCGCGCCGCGGTAGACGAGTCCGCCGGTGATCGACTGGCCGACCGCGTGGCTGTATTCGTGGATCGGATCGGTCAGGTTCGACGCGTTGTAGACCGGCGGCGGCGAAGTCAGGTGCGAGTGCGTCCCTTCCCGGTCTCTCCATCCGTAGTTGCGCCCGCCCCTGCCGGCCGGTTCGTAGTCGATTTCCTCCCACTCCCCCTGTCCGACGTCGCCGATGATCAGCGCGCCGGTGCCCCCCCGCGACGGCGCATCGAACGAGTATCGCCACGGATTGCGCAGCCCGAAGCTCCAGATCTCCCGGAGCACGCCGGCCGGCCCGCCGCTGACGAACGGATTGCTCGGCGGCACCACGTATCCGGTCGGGTCGGCGTCCGGCACGTTGACGTCGATCCGCAGCATCTTGCCGAGCAGCTCCGCCGGATTCTGTGCGCGGTTTTCCGGATCGTCGGCCGACCCGCCATCACCGAGACCGATGTACAGGTACCCATCCGGGCCGAACGCGAGGTTGCCGGCATTGTGATTGGCATACGGCTGCGAGATGAACCGCTGGCCCGAGGGCCAGCGCAGATCCAATCGAGACGCCGGATCCGCTGTCGTACCGGTCGCGCGCCGGAACCGCGCGACGACGGTGTGGCCGGCCGGGTTGGTGAAGTTGACGTAGAACCGGCCGCTCGCTGCGTAGTCGGGCGCCAGCGCCAGGCCAAGCAGCCCGCGCTCGCCGCCGGCGGAAATCGCTCCTCTGAGATCGAGGAAGTCGGCCGGCAGCAGCACCCCGTCCTGAACGACGCGGATGCGGCCGCCTTGCTCGACCACGAACTGCACCGCGGCAGTGGTGGGATCCTGGACGAACGCGACCGGAGCGGTCAGTCCGGACGCATGCACCCGGCTGGTCAGGGGCGACTGTGCCGCGATCGGATCGCGGATGAGGACGGCGATCAGGAGCGCCGCGAAGGCGGCGTAGCGAGGCACCCGCATGCGCCACATGCTATCGCAGGAACAGCGCTGGACCGCGGCGGCGATGGCGGCCTTGGAACCATTCCTAGAGAGATTCGATCCGGATCGGCTGAGCCCCATTCCAGAGCGTCGTCTTACCGAGCTCCGTGAGGCGCTCCTGGCCCGAGACCATCGTCAGGAAGTGATTGCCCGCGAGCGACCCGGCCTTGCTGGCGAAGTGCGTGTAGCCGTACGCGATCAGCACCTCTGTTTCGCTCACGCCGCCCGGATAGAGAATGATCTCGCCTGGACGGGGATAGGTCGTGGCATTCTCTGGCGCCAGCCCGGTCTCCAGATCGCCGAGCGGTACCCAGACCGCTTCGCCGCTCCACCGCACGTGCACCAGGCGCTCGCTGAATGGGAGCAGCTTTCGAAAGGCCGCGCAGGTGCGCGGCGCGGCCGCCTCCTCGAAACGCGCCTCGAACCGGAATCCGCCGGAGGTGATTACGACATCAGGCATACGAGTGTCCGCTCCCTCACCGGGTGTGTTGTCGCCGGCGCTCGATTGACGCGGGCTGCACCAGACGGCCGCCGGTGCGCGCCGTAATCTGTCGATCGGCGCAGATCGTCTCGCCGCGGCGGATCGTCCGCCGGACCCGGCCTTGAAACGAGTCACCGACATACGGGCTGGTCTTGTGGCGCTGCTGCAGGTCGGCTGCCGCCAGCGTGTACGACTCGCGCAGATCGACCAGTATCAGGTCCGCGTCGGCGCCGGCCGTCAGGCATCCCTTTCCGGGGATGCCGAATCGCCGCGCCGGTTCCGTCGCGATCAAATCCACGATCCGCTCGAGCGCCAGCCGGCGCCGCTGCGTGACGTGATCGGGACGCCGGCGACGAAGATGATGCCCCTGTTCGAGCAGGACCGCCAGCGTCGATTGCACGCCGGCAATGCCGCCCCACGCCGAGACGAAGTCGCCGCGCTTCAACGCGGGCTCCGCAGGAGAATGGTCGGAGGCGATGATGTTGACCTGGCCATCGAGGAGAGCCGTCCAGAGCGCCTCCTGCTCGAGCGCCGATCGCAGCGGCGGCGCGCACTTGAGCACGACGCCGAGCCGCTCGACGTCCTCGTCCGTGAAGTACAGGTAGTGCGGACACGTCTCGATCGACACGTCCACGCCGCGCCCCCTCGCCTCGGCCGCGATCGCCACGCCGCGGCCGGAACTGACGTGCACGATGTGGAGCTTCGCGCGCGCCTCTCCCGCGAGGAGCACCGCGCGCTGAATCGCTT
>JBDTSX010000030.1:0-15855 GCA_039930925.1 Acidobacteriota bacterium
CACGCCGTGATCAGGACGACCGGAATCGACGGGGTCCCCTCCTTGATCCGCTTCAGCAGCGCAAGGCGTTCTTCGCCGGACGTGCGGCGAGAGAAGTTCATGTCCTGGATGATGAGCTGACAAGGCTGCCGGTGAAGCACCTCGAGCGCTTCCTCCGGCGATGCGGCGCTGATCGACGGCAAGCCCGCCTGTTTGAGCAGGAGCACCAGCGAGGCGGTCACCGAGCGGTCATCGTCAACGATCAGAATCATTCAGGTTCTTCGGCCCGCGGCTTGGCCCTTCAGGCGGCAGGACGAGCTGACGGGATGAACAGGCTCAGGACCGCTGACGCCCCGTCCGGCTCAACCCGGACGCCGCGGACGGATCCGGACCGTCTGAGACCAGACGCGCCCGCCGGAGGTCACTCGTAGTGTAGCGCCTCGGCGGGCTGGATCCTGGTTGCCAGCCGGCTCGGATACCAGCCGCACGCCAGCGTCAGAAGATAGATCGCGGCGACCGAAATCCCGATACTGGTGAGGAACACCGGAGTCGACACGGAGCCGAAGTCCGTGGGAAGCGGCAGGAGCGGCAGCTGCGCGACCAGGATCACGCCGGCGACGAGAGCGATCGACGTCATCAGCACCATTTCCACGAGCACCTGCTTGCGCACGTCGTTGATCGTGGCCCCCTTCGCCCGGCGCAGGCCGAACTCCCGGATCCGCTGCGTGACGCTCTGCCACACGACGCCGGTCAGGCCAAGGCCGACCATCACCAGCAGGAACGCGGCGATCGTGCCGACCACGGCGAGCGGGATCGTGTACTGGCGCAGCTTGTCGGTGCGCATGGTGTCGAGCGGCTGCACCTCGAAGGACCAGGCGCCCGCGACCGCCATCGCGCGCTTGACCAGCGTCTCTTCGAAGGCAGCCGGCGTGCCGGGCCGCAGCCGCACGAACAGCCGCTCGGGCAGCGCGGCCTTCGGATCCGGTCCGTCGAGCCGCATCCGGTAGAACAGATAGCCCTCGGCGGCCGAGTATTCGCCGCTCTGACGGAACGCCTCGATGACGCCGATGACCCGTTTCACTTCAGCCTTCTCGTTCGGATCGGCCGGCGGATCGTTGGGGTCCCGTTCCTCCTTGATGATCTGTCCAACCGGGTTCGTGTCGCCGAACATCTCCCGCGCCAGGCGCTGGTTGACCACCACCGGGACCCACGTCGCGGCGTCGTCTTCCCTCGAGAACCAGCGGCCGGCGACGACGGGAATCTGGAGCAGTTCCCGATAGTCGTCGGTCACCGAGTTCACGCCGTAGTCGACGTTGCGTCCGCCCGCGAGCCGAGTGCTGCTGCCCCAGTTGGAGTTGGCGTAGGGCCCGGTGAACGCGCCGGCGACCCCCTCCACTTCCGGCATTTCCCGGAGCGCCAGCATCAGCTGGCGGTAGGTCTCGCGATGCCGCGCTTTCACCGCCACATCGTCCGATGGCTCCTCGCGGTCCACGGAGATGCTCCACAGGCGATCGACGTTGAAGCCGAGCGGCTGCCGCGCGTTGTTGGTGTAATGCACGGCGAACAGGACGACGCCGAAGAGCGTCAGGAAAGAGAAGAAGATCTCGACCGTCAGCAGGAAGTTCTGGCGCTTGCGGTTCCAGATCAGTCGCAGGAGATGCCGGGTCATCGGGAGACGCCCCCCTTGAGCGCGTCAACGGGCTTCAGGCGGGACATCCGCCAGGCGGGGTAGACCCCGGAGATCAGGCCGAACAGCACCGCCAGCGCCATGCCGTAGGCGAAGACGCGGGGGTTGATCGAGAACTGCGCATAGCTGAACAGGCCGCTCCGGCCGAGCGCGCGCAGGACCAGGATCGACAGGACGAACCCGATCACGCCGCCGACGAGCGTCAGCAGGACGTTTTCGACCAGGAACTGCCCGACCAGAGTCCGCGCCGGCGCGCCGAATGCCTTGCGCACGCCAATCTCCGAGGCGCGCTCCATGATCCGGCTGATGTTGATGTTGACCAGGTTCACGGTCGGGATCAGGACGAAAAGCAGCCCGAGGCCGGCCAGCAGGCCGACGAGTTTCCACACCTGGCTCTCGGGATCCTTACGGTCGGCGGTCGGCACGAACCGCGCGAAACTCTCGAACTTGGTCTCGAAGGGGGCGACGATCGCCTCGTAATGCTTCGGATCCGGAATCTCGACGCGGAGAAGCTGCGAGTTGAACTCCTCGTGGATCGCCGGCATCGCGGCCCGGTCTTTCGCGAGCGCCATCGCGTGCCAGCCGCCCATCATCTCCGCTTTGTAGGCATCGGTTTTCGAGGTCGTGTAGGGGACCCAGATTTCCGCGTAGGGATCGGTCCGCAGCTCCGAGACGTCCTCGACTACGCCGATCACCCGGAACCGCTGTCCATCGGCTTCCAGCGTCTGTCCCACCGCGGGATGACCGTCGAAGAACCGTTGCCGCGTGGTGGCGTTGATGACGGCCACCAACCGCGCGTCCGCGACGTCCTCTGTCGAGTAGGCGCGCCCTTCGAGAAAATTGAACTCCAGGATGCGCCAGAACTCGGCGTCGGTCCGCTTGAGCGCCGACGAGATCTTCCTGCCGTGGATGTAGGAATGCACCGTCCGTTCGCCTTCGTAGATCGACAGGCGCTCCACGCCGGGGAGGTTGCGCGCGTACTGGTCGAGCAGCTTGAAGCCGGCGCTGCTCGACCAGGTGGCCCGCGGGCCGTACATGACCGCGCGTTCGATGTAGAGCGTGCGTCCCTGCCTCGGTTCGATCGAGCCGGGGCCGAACGCATGGTCGAACAACGACGTGACCACGGTCAGCACGAGCAGCGTGAAGCTGATCCCGAACAGGCTGATGAAGGTGAAGAACTTTCGCCGCAGCAGGACCTTGACCGCGAGCACGAGATAGTGACTCAGCATCGCGCCTCACGCTCTGGGACGAAACCGCTCGATCCGCTCAATTGACCTGTCTCCCGTCGAACAGCCGGACGATCCGGCCGGTCTGGTCCGCCTTCTGCTGATCGTGGGTGACCATCACGATGGTGGTCTTGTCCTCCTGATTCAGACTCTTCAGGATCCCCATCACCTCGTCCCCCATCTGCGAATCGAGGTTGCCGGTCGGCTCGTCGGCGAGCAGAATCCGCGGCCGCCCGACGATCGCGCGGGCAATCGCGACACGCTGCTGCTGCCCGCCGGAAAGCTGCGAGGGGAAGTGATGAATGCGTGCGCTCAGTCCGACCCGGTCGAGCGCCGCTTCGGCAAGGCGGCGGCGCTCCGCGTTCGACATCCGTCGATAAAGCAGTGGAATCTGGACGTTGTCGAGCACGCTCAGATCCGAGATCAGGTGAAATACCTGGAACACGAATCCGATCTCCTTGTTGCGGATCGCGGCGAGTGCCCGGTCGCGATACGACGCAATCGGCGCCCCGTTGATCTGCACCGTGCCGCTGGTCGGCGCGTCGAGCAGGCCGATCAGATTGAGGAGCGTGCTCTTGCCGCATCCGGACGGCCCCATGATCGAGATGAACTCTCCCTCGCCGATCTCGATGTTGACATCGGCGAGCGCCACGGTTTCGATCCGGGCGGTCCGATAGACCTTTTCAATGCGCTGCAACTGAATCATGCCGACTGCCTCGTCCCTCTGGTCTGAGCTATCTGATCCTGACTTCCGCCAGGTGCATGTAGTCCTTCATGTCGGAGATGATGATCTCGTCGCCGTCGCTGACCCCGGACAGCAGCTCCACCTGGTCGAGCCCTGGCAGGCCCAGCTCGATCGGGATGCGGACCGCGCGATCGCCCCGAACGACGAACGCCTGGCGCGGGGCATTGTCGGCAAACGGTCCGCGCGTGACGCGCAGCGCGCGCGGCTTGCGGTCGGTGATGACCAGCACGTCGGCCCGCAGGTTCGGCCGCAGCCCGGCGTGCGACGGCTCGGCGAGCGCGACGGTGAAGCGCAGCACCCCGTTCTCCACGGTCGGCGGGACTTCGGTGATGGTGCCGGGGAGATCCAGGTCGTTGATGCGGACGACCGCCCCCATGCCGGTGCGCAGCCGGCCCGCATGGATGTCCGACACAGTGGCGTCGACGCGGAATGAGGTGAGGTCGGCGATCCGCGCGATCACGTCGCCGCGTCGAACCAGCGCCCCTTCCTGAGAGATCACCCAGGTCAGCACGCCGTCGCGATCCGATTTCGTGGTCGACAGATCGAGAAGGCGCCGCGCCTGGGCGACTTCCTTGTCGAGCGATCCGCGCTCGAGCGACAGCCCCTCGACCTGCATGCCGGCCGCGCGTTCGGCGTTCTGGCGCTCGTCGCGGAGCTGCGCGAGCTCGATGTCCGCCTGCTTGACCGCGATCTCCGAGCGGTGCAGCGCGTCTCGCGAGGCCAGCCCGTCCTTGAACAACAGCTGGTCCCCTTCGAGCCGCGCCTGCGCCGACTGCAGTTCGAGCGCCTTCACCTCGCGCCGTCCGTCGAGATCGACCAGCGACTTTTCGAGCCCCAGTCGCGCCTGCGCTTGCTGGTTGTCCTTGATCTTGAGGTCCTTGACGACCTTCTCGAGCGCCAGTACTGATTCGCTGACGTCCAGTTCGACCACCGGGTCGCCCTTTTTCAAATGCGCCCCCGGCCTCTGGAGAAGGCGGAGCACGCGGGCGTCGAGCGGGCTCGAAAGCACCCGCTCCACTTCTGGCGCAATGCTGCCGGACGCCATGATCACGGCCTCGACCGGGCCGGTCGTCACACGCGCCGTGCGGATGCGCGCGCGGCTGACCGATGGCCGGACCCAGCCGGGCACGAGCGCGAGCAGCAGCGCGACGACCACAATCGGAATGCCGATCTGGCTGATGCGTCGCAGGAGATCCCGGCGTCGAATTTCTGGCGCAAGTTCACGATCCACGACGGTCTGCTCATCAAGCCGCGTACCCGGCCACGACCGGGATTGCAACGACTTACAGGGCTCGCGCGATTGCCGGCGTTCAGGACCGCACGAAGCGGTGTTCACAAGCGGACAGAAGCGGACCGCTGGTCACCCGGACGAGCCGGCACAGCCCTGGGCGACGTTCAGGTGCGGCAACGCGGTAGGATTCTTGGAGGAGGCGTGACGTGATGACACTTCGGCGGCCCGCGCGGTGGGTATTGTGCGCGATGATTCTCTCGTTCGCGGTGAGCGTTCGAGCCGACGCGGCGACCCTGCCGGCGGGATTTTCAGAGTCGTTGATTGCCAGCGGCCTGCAGGCGCCGACCGCGATGGCGTTTGCGCCGGATGGCCGGCTGTTCGTGTGCCAACAGGGCGGACAGCTGCGCGTCATCAAGAACGGCGCGCTGCTCCCGGCGCCGTTTACCGCACTCACGGTCAATCCGTCGGGCGAGCGCGGCCTTCTTGGCGTCGCCTTCGATCCGGCCTTCTCCACGAACGGCTACGTGTACGTGTATTACACCGCGACTGTGCCGGTTGTGCACAATCGGGTGAGCCGCTTCACCGCCGCCGGTGACGTCGCGGTCGCCGGCAGCGAGGTCGTCCTCGTGGACCTCGAGCCACTCGTCGCCACGAATCACAATGGCGGCGCGATTCACTTCGGCAACGACGGCAAGCTCTACATCGGCGTCGGCGAGAACGCGGTGTCGGCGAACGCACAGTTGCTGACCAATCGGTTGGGGAAGATCCTGCGCATCAACGCCGACGGCACGATCCCGAGCGACAATCCGTTCTTCACGACCGCCGCCGGCGCGAACCGCGCGATCTGGGCGCTCGGTCTGCGAAATCCCTTCACGTTTGCGTTCGAGCCAGTCGCCGGCACCCTGTTCATCAACGATGTCGGCCAGAGTGCCTGGGAAGAAATCGATCTGGGCGTTGCGGGGGCGAACTATGGGTGGCCGGTGACCGAAGGGGCGACGACCGATCCACACTTTCGCGGACCGCTCTACGCCTACAACCACGCCAACAACAACTGCGCGATTTCGGGCGGCGCCTTCCATAACTTGACCTCTCCGCAGTTCCCGATTCAGTACTGGGGGGCGTACTTCTTTGCCGACCTGTGCGGCGGATGGATCGCGTCGCGCCGGTCCGACGGCACGGTCGCCGCGTTCGCGACCGGGATCTCTCAGCCGGTGGACTTGAAGACCGCGAGCGACGGCAGCCTCTACTATCTGGCTCGCGGCCCTGGCGGCGCGAGCGGGGTGGTTTACCGCGTCGCCTATACTCCCGGTGCTCCCACGATCAATCTGACCGCCAACGGCCAGGACACCGCGGTCGCTCTGGCGGCAGGGCAGTCCCTGCAGCTTGCGATTTCGTTCGACGCCGGACCCGCCGGCGTGGTCAACCCGGCCGAGATCTACATCGGGGTGACGACGCCTTTTGGCGTCTTCTGGCTGGATCCGGCAACCGGAGCGTTTGGCCCCAGTCTCGCCCGGCTTTATTCAGGGCCGCTCGGCACCGCGCCGTCGTCCACGCTCCTCACCATTCCTGACGTGTCGGTGCTGCCGAGCGGTGCCTACTGGTGGTTCGCGATCGTGGACAACGACGCCGACGGGGTGCCCGACGGTCAGTTCTCCGACTTCGCGGCGGTTGTCATCCGCTGAGGGTTGCGCCTGAAGGCGGAAGCTACGAGTTCTGTTTTGTGGCTGGGGACTTCCGCCTGGAGGCGGAAACTACGCGGTTTATTTTAGGGGCCCGAGTCTTCCGCCCTACATTTCCACCCGTGGCTTCCGCCTTTTAGGCGGAAGGACAATTGCCGGCCTAGAACCGTGCCGCGCGCTACCGGCCGTTCAGCCGGAGCCGGAGTCCGCCACTCACCAGACGTGGCGATCCGACAGTTGTCGGCAGGGTGCCGACGAAGTACTCGGCGTCCGAGAGGTTCTGCACGCCGAGGAAGATTTCGATGTTACGGCCGATCGCGCGCGAGGCCGTCAGGTCCGCGACGCCGTATTTCGGCAGCCGCCGCGCGGCAAGGTTGAGATCGTCGTCGAACTGCCCGCCGACGAACTGGACGCTCGCGGCAAGCGTCGCGAACTTCGGGTTGACGTAGGCCACGCGCATCGAGCCCCGGTGGGTCGGCACCTGCGGAAGGAAGTGGCCGACCAGCGCCGGGTTGGCCGGATTCTCGGTCACCTTCGCCTGTCCGTAGACATATCCTCCCGCGAGCCTCCACGCAGCGCCGAGGCGATACTCGACGTCGCTCTGCACGCCCCACACTTTGGTGCGGCCAAGATTCTGCCGCTGCTGGGTATTCGTCGCGCCGGTCGACAGCGTGACGTTCGAGACCGGGTTCTTGACGCGGTTATCGAACCAGGTGCTGCGGACCGTCAGGTTGCGGGTCGCCTGCACCGTCACGCCGGCCTCGCCGCCCACCAGCCGCTCGGGCCCAAGCGCGTTGTTTGCGAGCGTCAGCGTCGAGCCGACCCGGAACTGGCGATACAGCTCGTTCAGGGTCGGCGCCCGGAAGCCGGATCCGATGTCCCCCCACAGATCCACGCGATCCGTGACGTGATACCGCGCCGCGAGACGCGGGCTGACCACCGTGTCCTGGCGATCCGGCAGCGCCGCATGGTCGTTCGCCGTCGGGAGCCCGGTGATCAGGCTGTTCTCGAGATTGTGTCCGTCGTAGTTATGCCAGCGATCCAGGCGCGCGCTGACGGTGACCGACAACTGCGGGAGCGGGGCGATCAGGTCCTGGACGAAGACCCCGACGCTGCGCTGCGTCCCGCCCGAGACGCGCCGGAGAATCGGCGTGATACCCGGCGTGTCGAGGCCGTTCTCCTGGCTGTCGCCGTCCACCCAGCGCCAGTCCGTGCCCGCGGTGAAGAACTGCGCCGTGCCGATCGCCCGCGACCACTGCACCATGCCGCCGGTGTCCTTGGTGGGAACCGTCTGCGTGAGTGTCATGCGTCCGATGCTTCGCGCCGGCGTCGCGGCCGGCACTGCCAGGAAGTTGCTGTGAAACGTCTCCGCGTCGCCGAACACCGTCGCCTGGAGGTCGCTCTGGTCCGGCATCCGGATGCGCACCCCGCCGCTGGCGGATTTCCAGGTGGTGTCGTTGCCTTCCTCGGTGCCGTCGATCGTGCTCTTCTTGCCGTTGTCCCGGTTCTCGTCGAAATAGCCCGCGCGGACGAACGCGTGCACCCGTGCGCTCGGCGCGTAGTCCGCCTTGACGTTCACATTCCAGAAACGCGCGGCCGCGTTGTTGTCCACGACCCCGCGCTCGCTCGCCCGCACGATCGGGTAGCCGTCGGTGTCGAACGCGTTACCGTCCACCGCGACGCCGAGCTTGCCCCAGACATGACTGCCCAGGAAATCCACCTTCCGCGAGTTGCGGCTGCCGTACTGCGTCTTCATCTCGAACGTGCGCCGGGCCGGTCGGCTGGTGACGAAGTTGATCACGCCGCCCATCGCATAGTTGCCGTACAGGCTCGAGCTCGGCCCATCCACCACTTCGATCTGTTCCGCGTTCTCGAGCGGCATGCGCGACCAGTAGACCCATCCGCCGAACGGATCGTTGAACGGGACGCCGTCGAGCAGCACCAGCGTCCGGCTGACGCCGCTCGGACCGATGCCGCGAAGCGACACGCCCTGCGCGGTCGGATGCGATGCCAGGCTGCTCGTCCTCCTGAACAGGCTGAACGTCGGAATCTGCCTCAGCACATCGTCCGCCACCATCGCGGGTGACTGCTTGATCTGCTCGCGGCTCAGCAGGCTCACGCTCGCCGGGACATCGCCGGTGCGCTGCTCGCCGCGCGTCGCCGTGACGGTCACGGTCTCCGCGACCGTCGCCGGGGAGACGACGATCTCCAGATTGCTGCGGCTGCCGGCGGACGGGATGGTCTGCCGGAGCTCGGCGAACCCGGACGCCCGGACGATGATGACGATGTCCGCGGATCCAACGGCGTTGACGGTGAACCGGCCATCCGGGCCGCTCGCCGTGTGCTGTTCCCGGCCGGGGGTCCGGACGATGACGGACGCTCCGGACACGATCAAGCCTTCGGAATCACGCACCGTGCCGCTGACGGTGGTCGCATCGGGCGACGGGGCCGCCGCCTGCGTTGCAAAGGAAAGACACGTCAGACAGGCCGCCGGTGCCGGTACCGGAACCGCCGCCTGCATCACGAGCAGTGCAACCGCCGTCACCATCAAAAGTCTCCTTGTCACGGCCCGGGCGATAGCACGGGGTACAGCCCTTGTACCATAATGATCGCATGGGTCAGGGTGTGTTAGTGCTGCTGCTCTCGCTGGCGCAATTCAGCCAGAGCAATACCGGCGAGCTGCGGCTGAGGGTCAGCGACGCCGCGGGGCTGCCGCTTCCCGGGGCGGTGGAACTGGTCAGCGACGTCAATCACGTCCGCCAGCATCTCGATACGGACGGCGCGGGAGTCCTGGTCGCCAAACGGCTGCCGTTCGGCGCCTATCGCGTGACCGTCACCCGCGACGGCTTTGCGCCATTCTCCGGCCTCGTCGAGATCCGTTCCGCGCTGCCGACCCCGTATCAGGTCAAGCTGGACCTGGCCGGGGTGAACGCGCAGGTCAACGTCTCCGCGGAAGGGACGCTTCTCGATCTGCGCCAGGCCGGGTCTGCGCAGCGGATCGGCGCGGAAGCGCTCGGCCAGAGAACGACGGCCCTGCCGGGCCGATCGCTGCCGGACCTGGTCAACACGCAGCCGGGCTGGCTGCTCGAGGCCAACGGCATTCTCCATCCGCGCGGATCGGAATACCAGACGCAGTACGTCGTCGACGGGCTGCCGATGACCGACAACCGGTCACCGGTGTTCGCGCCGGAGTTCGGCACGGACGACGTGCACTCGATGAACATCCTCACGGGCGGGTATCCGGCGGAGTACGGACGGAAGCTCGGCGGGGTCATCGAAGTCGTGACGAGCCGGGAGAACCGCCGCGGATTCGGCGGCAGCGCATCGGCGTCGGCGGGCAGCTTCGGCATCAGGTCCGGCGATGCGCTCGCGGAATATGGATGGCCGCAGGCGACGCTGACTGTCGCCGGCGGCGCGACCGATACCGATCGGTACCTCGATCCGCCGGTGGAGGAGAACTTCACCAACCGGGGATCCACGTCGAACGCATCGATGCACTTCGAACGTGACGTCAGCGCGGCGGGTCGATTCGGCGTGATCGTGCGGCGCGGCGAGGCGCGGTTCCTGGTGCCGAACGAGCACCTGCAGCAGGAAGCGGGGCAGCGGCAGGACCGCGACAGCGCCGAGACGCTGGGTCAGTTCTCCTACCAGCACATTTTTTCTCCGAACCTGCTCGGCGACGTCCGAGGCATGGTGCGCGATCTGTCGGCGGGGCTGTGGTCGAATGCCGCGTCCACGCCGGTGCAGGCGCAGCAGGAGCGCGGATTTCGTGAGCTCTATCTCAAGGCAACGGTCTCGGCCCACCGGGGCCCGCACGAGTTCAAAGCGGGCGCCGACCTGGATGCGGGTACCGTCCGCGAGCGCTTTGGTTATCGCATCACCGATGCATCCGTATTCGAGCCGGACACCGAGCCGGCCTTCGACTTCGACGAGCGGTCGCGCGACCGCGAGCAGGCGTTCTTCGTCCAGGATCAGATTCGCCTGCGGTCGTTGACGGTGAACGCCGGGCTCCGTTGGGATCGCTATCGACTGGTCGTGGACGACAGCGCGCTCAGCCCGCGGCTGGCCGTCGCCTGGTCCTTTCCCGCGAGAGACCTGGTGATTCGCGCGACCTACGACCGGGTCTTTCAGACGCCGGCGTTCGAGAATCTGCTGCTGGCCAGCTCGGGTGCGGTCGATTCGCTCAGCGATGAGGTCGTGCGCCTGCCGGTGCCACCCTCACGGGGAAATTTCTACGAGGCGGGCTTGTCGAAGGCCCTCTTCAGTGTGCTCCGTGTCGATGCCAGCTACTTCAGCCGTCAGATGCGCGACGTGGCGGACGACGATCTCCTGTTGAACACGGGTGTCAGTTTTCCGATTTCCTTCGATCGCGCGGACATCAGGGGGGCCGAGGTCAAGCTGGATGTACCGCGCTGGAAGCGGCTCTCCGGCTTCCTGAGCTATTCGCACCTGCGCGGATTCGGGGTCCTGCCGATCACCGGCGGGCTGTTTCTTGGCGAGGAAGCGGGCGGGTTGGTCGAATCGCGCGAGCGATTTCCGGTCACGCAGGACCAACGGCATTCGATCCGCGGCAGCGTGACGTATCGGTTCGCCCCACCGGGATGGCTGGCGTTCGCGGCGTCCTACGGCAGCGGGTTGCCGTTCGAGGATTTCGAGGGCGATCCGCAGGAAGCACTCGAGCAGTTCGGGCCGCGGGTTGTAGAGCGCGTCAACTTCGAGACCGGACGCGTCCGTCCGAACCTGTCACTCGCCGCCTCGGCGGGGCTGGTGGTCGCAAAGACCGCGAAGCGTTCGCTGCAGCTTCAGGCGGAAATCCGGAATCTGACCAACCGGCTCGACGTGATCAATTTCTCCGGGCTGTTTTCAGGAACCGCGCTCGCTGCGCCGCGCAGTGTGGCGATCAGGCTGCGGGCCGATTTCTAGCGACGGTCCGAGACGCCGAGACCGTTCAGCATCGCCCGGCGTCCCGCCCGGATCTCGGCCTTCAGGGATTCTTGACGACCACGCTCCACGGACTTCCCCCGGTCGCGATCTTCTGCTCCACCTTGCCGCTGGCGACGTCCACGACCGAAACGTCGCCGGACGGGCCGTTCGCCGTGTACAGCTTGGTGCCGTCGGCGCTGAACGCCATGCCCCAGGGACGGGCGCCGACCGGGCCGATCAGGCGCTTCACCTTCCGTGTGGCGACGTCGATCACCGCGACGAAGCCGGCGCGGCCGAGCGACGCGAATACTTCCTTGCCGTCAGGCGAGAGCTGCACCTGCATCGGCCGGGCAACCGCCGGCGCCCCCTCGGGTTTCGGAACTGGAATCGTCGCGACCACTTTGCGCTTCTTCGCGTCGATCACCGTGAGCGCGCCGCCGTTCTCGTTGGTGACGAATGCGGTCGCGCCGTCGGTGGTGAAGGCAATCGAACGCGGTCGCGCGCCGGTCTTCATCGTGCCGAGTACCTTGAAGGTCGCGGTGTCGATGGCGCTGACGGAGTTGTCCCCTTCGGAGGTGACATAGACCTCCTTGCCGTCCGGGCTCACCGTGACCCCTTCGGGCTCCTCGCCGACCTTGACGTGGTCCGTGACCGTGCCGCCGGCCACATCGACCACCGACATCTCGCCGGTATCTTCGTTCGAGACATAGAGCGTCTTGCCATCCGGCGAGAGATCGAACGTTTCCGGGTCCGGTCCGCTCTGGAACTTGCGAACGACCTTGTGCGTGGCCAGGTCGACGACGCCGATGCCGTCCGCGGCGCGATCGGCGGGAGGGAGCTTCGATTCATCCACCCCGGGACCCGCGATCGGCGAGCCGGAGAGCGCGACGAGCAGCTGCGTACCGTCGCCGGTGAGCGCGATGCCGCGCGGGCGCTTGCCCACCGCGATGCGCTCGATCACCGTGCCGGCTGCCGGATCGATCACGATCACGTTGCCGCCGGTTTCGTCGGAGACGTACAGCAGCGGCCCGTTGGGCCGCGCCGGCGCGGCCGGCACAGCGGACGAAGCGGGAGGAGCGGGAGCTTCTGATGTTCCGCACCCGGTCACAGCCATCGCGGTGCACACGGTCAGGGCAGCCGTCAGAGTCAGGTTCGGCAGATGTCGCATGGCGATCCTCGAAGGGGAAGGACGTGTTCAGGGCCGGCCGCACAGTCAGTGGGCATTCGCCGAAGTATGGATCGGCTCGGGCCGAGGCTAGTAGGAAATCCCGTCGCGAGATTTTTTGAGTTTCTCGATGTCGACGCCCGGGACCTTGCAGAGCGCATCGAAGTCCGCGAAATCCCCGTTGGCCTTGCGGAAGGCGACAATGGCGTCGCCGTCTTTCGGCGCGACATCGAGGACCGCCACGATGTCCTTCGGCAGTGCCTTGTTGACGTTGACCCGGCCGAAGTGCTGAAGGAGGTACTCTTCAACGGCGGTGAAATCCGCGTCCGTCCCTTCGGCGCCGCGCTCCACCATCTTCTCGATCACTTCCTCCCACTGCGTCCGGGTCCGGCGGTTCGACAGGATGCGCTCCGCATCGTGACAGGAACTGCAGACCCTGAGGAAGGCCTCGGACTGCGGAAAGGGGGCCGCCTGATCCTGTGCGGCGAGACCGCTGCCGGTTGCCACGATCAGAAACACCATGGTACGGACCAGCGAGTTTTTCAGTCGCATGGGATTGGGAGTGGCAGTCAGGTTCATATTCGCCCCGCGTTGCGATCAACCGTGCAGGAATCGCGCCGTGAGGGACTGGCGCAATGGAAGAGCCGTACGCGTCTCATGGCTCCCTTCACCCAACTATAGCGCGATCTCCCGCTCACTGGTTTCGCGCTGCGAAACACTCGCTGAGTTGCGCGTCAACATTTGCGTCGCGTCGCGGAAAAAGGGTACAACCAGCGAAACGGACGACACCCCCCAGCAGTAATTGACAGCATCTGGTATGCGTCTCCCCATGAGCAGCTCGGCCGGGATGTTTCTCGGGCTCATCGCCTGCGCCGCCGTGGCCGTCGGGCAGGACGGTCAGGACCCGGGGTCCGTCGCGACGATGCAGCAGCGGCTGGCGGCATACCGCCACCTGTTGTCGGACTGGGCCGGGCTGACGCGATACGGGAGTGAAGACAGCGAGGTCAAGCCTCCCGCCCCCGGCGAGAACCGCGTCGTGTTCATCGGCGATCAGATTACGGAGTTCTGGGGACGCGGGCAGACCAAGTTCTTCCCTGGGAAACCCTACATCAATCGCGGGATCGGCGGGCAGACCGCGCCCCAGATGCTGGTGCGGTTTCGCCAGGACGTGATTGCGCTGAAGCCGAAGGTGGTCGTGATTCTCGCGGGGAGCAACGACCTGGCGGGGGTCACCGGACCGGCGACGCGAGGCACCCTGTCGGATCACGTAATGTCGATGACGGAGCTCGCGAAGGCCCACGGCATCCGCGTCGTGCTCGCGTCGATCACCCCGGTGTGTGACTGCACCGGGCCGCAAACGGACCTCCGGCCGCCGCGCCGGATTGCCGAGGTGAACGAATGGCTCCGGCGCTATGCGGCGGAGAGCGGGTCGCTCTATCTCGATTACTATTCGGCGCTTGCGAACGGGCGCGAGTTCCGCAAAGAGTTGACGTCCGACGGGCTGCTGCCGAACGACGCCGGGTACCAAGTCATGGCGACGCTGGCCGAACACGCGATCGCTGAAGCGCTCGGCTCGCCGTAACGTCCGCGCGCGGCTGCAACCGCCGCGTGGGCACAACAAGGAGTTTCAAGAGTGAAGACACTAGCTGGTCGTCTGTCAGCCGCGGTACTGGTGGCGGCAGTGGCGGGGATCGTCGTCACGCACGCGCAGGGCCGGGGCGGCGGCGCGTGGACGACGGTCGGCGGGGATGCTCAGCGCACGTCGTCGGTCCGGACCGATCCGAAGATCTCGGTGCCGAAGCTGCAGAAGCCCGGCTTCCAATTCCTCTGGAAACGCAAGCTGGGGACGAAGGATCAGGCGCTGACGCAGCCGGTCCTGCTGCCGAACATCATCGCTTACAAGGGGTTCAAGGCCCTCGCCTTCGTCGGTGGCAGCGCCGACAACGTCTACTCGGTCGATTACGACCTGAATCGGATGTTCTGGGAACAGCATCTCGCGTCCGCCTCGACGACGGCGGGGACCGCCGCGTGCCCGGGCGGACTGACCGCGATCACCAAGGCGACCGCGGCCGCCGTGCCCGTTGCCGGAGGACGTGGCGGGCGCGGCGCCGCACGCGGCGCCGGCGGACCGGGTGCGGCCGCCGCACCGGCGGCTCCGGCCGCGACGCCGGTGGCGCCGGCGCCTGGGCAGGAGGGGCCGATCGGGCCCGGACCCGGCGGCCGCGGCCCGGTGACCCCCAACGCCGCTACGCCCAACGCAGCGTCCGCGAACGCGGCGTCGCCCAATGCGCCGAACGCCGCATCGCGCAACCCGCCGGTTCCCACGCCCAATGCGGCGACACCGAATGCGCCGGCAGCGGCCGCGCGGGGTGCCGGTGCACCGGCGGCTCGGGGCGGCTTCGGCCGAGGGGCGGCGGGGCCGCAAATCGCCGGCGGACGCGGCGGCGGGGACAACGTGTTTGCCATCTCCAGCGGCGGCATGGTCCACGTCATGAACCCGCAGATTGGAACGGACCAGACGCCGCCGGTGAAATTCCTGCCGCCGAATGCGAAGGTCGTCGGTTCGATTCTCGTGGACAACGTCCTCTACGCGGCGACGACCGGTAATTGCGGCGGCGCCGCCAGCGGCGTGTGGGCGGTGGATCTCGTGGCCGACGGAAACCCGGTCACCACCTGGGACGCGCAGGGCGCCGGGATCGTGGGCGCCGCCGCGCCCACCTTCGGCACCGACAGCACCGTCTACGTGGCCACCGGAGGCGGCGGATCTCCGACCTCGAACGCCGTCATCGCGCTCGAGCCGAAGACGCTGAAGTTGAAGAGCTGGTTCTCGCCTGGCGCGACCGCATTCACGGCGGCGCCCGTGCTGTTCTCCCACAACGGCAAGGACGTGGTCGCCGTCGCCAACAAGGACGGACGGATTTATCTGCTCGACGGCGCGGCGATCGGCGGCGCGGATCACATGACGTCGCTCGCCAAGAGCGCACCGCTCTCGACCGCGGCCGGCGAGATCGGGGGGCTCGCGACGTGGGTTGACGCGGCCGGCACCCGCTGGGTTGCCGCATCGGTGACCGGTGCCGTCCATGCGGACACCAAATTTCCGATGGCCAACGGCGCCGCCGCGAAGGGGACGATCGCGGCGTTCACGGTCGTCGATCAGAACGGCGCGCCGACGCTGCAGCCGCAATGGTCGTCGCGCGATCTCGCCGTACCGGTGACACCG
>JBDTSX010000031.1:0-15771 GCA_039930925.1 Acidobacteriota bacterium
GCCGGACGCGCCGAAGCGGGCCGCGGATTCCATTCGTGTCGAACGTTACGGGCACGTGGATCACAGCGGAGCAGGCGACCGATTCCTCCTACTGGGCGATGCACCTGCGTCGGCCGGTGCGGTTCGCGGAGGGTGTTGCGGCGCTGCGGGAGGACGCCGGGCGGGTCCTGCTCGAGGTCGGCCCGGGTACCACGCTCAGCACGCTCGCGCGCCGCCAGTCAGGCGCTGGTCCTGGACGGGAGGTGGTGAATTCCGGGCGGCATCCGCGCGAGTCGCAGTCCGACAGTGCGGTGTTCGCGGCCGCAATCGCGCGCCTCTGGGTCGCGGGAATCGAGATCGACTGGGCGCAGCGCTCGGCCGGGGAAGAGCGCAACCGGGTCCCGCTTCCGGGCTATCCGTTCGAGCGCCAGCGGTATTGGATTGAGGCTCCCCGGCCGGGGGCCCGCGCCGCGGTTGCGCCGGCAGGGAAGAGTCCGCGCATCGAGGACTGGTTCTACGTTCCGTCGTGGAAGGTCCAGCCCGCCGCAAAGCCCGGGGATGCGGCCCGACCGCAGCACTGGCTGTTGCTGACACAAGGCGGGGGCGGGCTCGGGGAGGACGTGGCGCGCTGCCTCGAGCGCTCCGGACACACCGTTTCACTCGCCGCGCGCTCCAGCCGCTTTGTTCGCCGGGCCGAGCATTCATACGAGGTCGAGCCGACCGAGGCTGGATTCCGCGAGCTGTTTGCCGCGCTCGATCGCGATAGTCGTCCGGCCACCGCGATCGCGCATCTCTGGACGCTGGAACAGCCTCCAGCCCAAGGGGATCGTGCGCCGTTCCACGAGTTGATGGCGCTTCTCCGCGAACTTGGGCGGGCGCCTTCCGCACCGGTGGAGCTCCTGCTGCTGGGCAGCGGGTTGCACGGGGTACCCGGCGGCGCTGCGCCGAATCCAGCCGAGGCGATGCTGCTCGGTCCATGCCGCGTCGCGCCCCAGGAGTACCTCCACGTGACCTGCCGGACGATGGAGGTGACGCTGCCGGAAGGTGCGTGGCAGCAGGCGCGGATCGCCGGACAAATCGCCGGTGAGATCGTTTCCGGTTCCCGCGACCTGAACGTCGCTTTCCGCGGTCTCGAGCGGCTGGTGCTCGCGTACGAGCGAGTGACGATCGGCGCGGACGCCGCGGAGTCCCCGTCGATTCGACAGGGTGGCGCGTACGTGATCACCGGCGGACTCGGCGAAGTCGGGCTGACGCTGGCCGAGTTCCTGGCGCGGGAGCATCGCGCGCGCCTGGTGATGGTGGGCCGCGCGTCGGTCCCGCCGCGCGATCAATGGCCGGCCCTCGAAGCGACGGCCGGCCGCGACGATGCGGCTGTCCGCCGCATCCGCCGGATTCGCGCGATCGAGGCGCTTGGCGCCGAAGTGCTCGTGGTCGCCGCGGACGCGGCGGATCCTGCGGCGATGGCGGGCGTGTTCGACCAGGCTGAGGCGCGCTTCGGTCCCATCCACGGCGTGATCCACGCGGCGGGTGTGACGACCCGATCCACGATGCGCCCGATTGCGGCGCTGACCGTGATCGACTGCGAGGCCCAGTTCCGCCCGAAGGCGGCGGGTGTGGTCGCCCTGGAGCAGGCGCTGGCGGGACGCACGCTCGACTTCTGCCTGCTGGCCTCGTCGCTCTCGACCGTGCTGGGCGGGCCGGGACTCGCGGCCTACGCGGCAGGTAACCTGTTCCTGACTGCGTTCGCGCGGCGCATGAGCGAGAGCGGGCCGACGCCGTGGATCAGTCTGCTGTGGGACGGCTGGTCGTTCCCGACGGAGAGCCGCCGCCCCGGCCGCTTCGACATGCAGGCGGCTGAGGGGGTCGAGACGTTCCGGCGCGCGATCGCGGCCCCGGTGAGCGAGCTGGTCGTGTCCACGGGCGATCTCCGGGCGCGGCTCGATGAGTGGGTCGAGAAACCGGCGCAGCCTGACGGCGGTGCCGCCTCGCGCGAGCATCACGAACGTCCGGAGCTGGCGAGCGCGTATGACGCGCCGGTCGGGGACACGGAGATGGCGCTCGCAGAAATCTGGCGCACGCTGCTCGGCATCGATCGGATCGGCACGGCGGACAACTTCTTCGAGCTCGGCGGCCATTCGCTGCTCGCGCTGCGGCTGACGGCGCGCCTCCAGGAAGCGTTCCAGATCGAGCTGCCGGTGCAGGTGGTGTTCGACGCGCCGACGGTGAAACAGATGGCGGCGCTGGTCGAGCGCACGAGCGCGGCGCTCGACGCCGACGTGGCGCGCATGGAAGAAATGCTGCGGATGGTCGAGGACCTGCCCGACGACCAGCTTCGCGGCCTGCTCGAGCCCCAGGAGTAATGATCTCGTGACTGGACCCCGACAACGTGCGCTGGATCTCTCGGAGCGGCTGGCCAGCCTGCCGCCGGAGAAGCGAGCGCTGTTCGAGCAACTGATGAAGGGCGTGGACGGCGGGGCCGCGTCGCGGCGGGTGCCGGCGGCGGCGCCGGTCACCGAGGCGCCGGCGCGTGTCGACATCCATCGTGCCGACGTAGTGGTGCGGGAAGATCGCAAAGGCACCATGAAGGCGTTCTACGACCGCGTGAATCGGAATCTCGACACGACGGCGTTCAGCGCGCACGCGGTGTTTCTCAACTTCGGGTATGTCGCCAACGAGCGGCCGCAGGCGGCGGCGGTTCCGCTGCCGCGATTCTGTCTGAACAAGAACTGCCAGAAGCTGATTCTCGAAGTGATTGCCGACGTGGACCTCACCGGGCTGGATGTCCTCGACGTCGGCTGCGGCCGCGGCGGCACGGCGGCGGCGCTCCGCACCTACTACGCGCCCCGCCGGGTCGTGGGCGTGGACCTGTGCGCGGCGGCGGTGGCGTTCTGCGGGCGCACTCACGTGTGGCCCCGGACCCACTTCGTCAATGGCGACGCGGAATCGCTGCCGGTCGCCGACGCGTCCGTGGACGTCGTCACCAACATCGAGTCGTCGCACAGCTACCCGCGGATTGCCTCGTTCTACGCGGAAGTGGCGCGGGTGCTGCGTCCGGGCGGCTACTTCCTCTACACCGACCTGCTGCCGATCGAGAGCATCGACCCCTGCCTGCAGCAACTGGCCGCGTGCGGGATGCGCCTCGTGGACCGGCGCGACATCACCTCGAACGTGCTGCTGTCGTGCGACGAGACGGCGGGCACGCATCTCGCGGCGTTCGAGGGGGATCACGACGCTGACGTGATGGGCGACTTTCTCGCGTTGCCCGGATCGAAGACCTACGACGACATGACTTCGGGACGGTCGAGGTACGAGATCTTCAAACTGCAAAAGGCGCGCGGCGGACTGTAGGACGTATGGCGAACGGCGCAGACAATCACGAACCACGACCGGGAGCGGCCGACGGTCCGGTCCGCAAGGACATGCAGGACCTCGCACGGCGCATTGCCGGGCTCTCGCCCGAAAAGCGCAGCGCGCTCGGCAAGCTGTTCAAGGGCGAGGGGGTCAACGCGCGCGTGCTGCCGATCCCCCGAGCCGACCGCTCGGACACCCTGCCGTTGTCCTTTGCGCAGCGGCGGCTATGGTTCCTCCATCAGCTCGATCGCGAGAGCCTCGCCTACGTCGTGCCGTCGGCGTTCCGTCTCTCCGGTCCGTTGTCGGTGCCGGTGCTGCAGCGCAGCCTCGACGAGCTCGTCCGTCGTCATGAAGTGTTGCGCACCAGCTACGAGCTTCGCGATGGCGAGCCGGCGCAGGTGATCGCTGCGGCGATGGGCGTTCCGGTACCGATCGTCGACCTGACCGACGGCGACGAACCGGCGCGGATGACGGAGATGCGGAGGCTCGCGGCAGCGGAAGCCGCGCGGCCGTTCGATCTTGCCGTGGGCCCGGTGATCCGGGCGACGGTTCTCCGGCTCGCGGCAGACGACCACGTCCTGTTACTGACCCTGCACCACGTCGCCTACGACGGCTGGTCGGTCGGGATCCTCATCGGGGAGCTCTGCACCCTGTACTCGGCCTTCGTTCTGGAGCAGCCGTCGCCGCTGCCGGCGCTCCCGATCCAGTACGCGGACTTCGCGGCCTGGCAGCGGCAGCACCTGCAGGGTCCGCTGCTCGAAACGCAGTTGTCGTACTGGCGCGATCAGCTGGAGGGCGCGGAGACACTGCGGCTGCCGACGGATCGGCCGCGGCCCCGGGTGCAGTCGAACCGCGGCGCGGTCCACTCGCGCATCCTGCCGCGCGACAGCACGACCGCGCTCAAGGAACTCGGGCGCCAGGAAGGAGCGACCCCCTTCGTGGTGCTGCTGTCCGCGTTCATGGCGCTGCTGGCCCGTTACACCGGCCAGAGCGACGTGGTGATCGGCACGCCCGTCGCAGGGCGCAGCCGCAGCGAAGTGGAGACCCTGATCGGGTTCTTCATCAACAGCCTGGTGGTCCGCGCCGCGGTGACGCCCGGGGTGACCTTCAGGGAGCTGCTCCAGCAGGTGCGCGACACGATGCGCGCGTCGCTGCAGCATCAGGAGGTCCCCTTCGACCGGCTGGTCGACGAGCTGCGGATCCCCCGGGATCTGACGTCCAACCCGATTTTCCAAGTGATGTTCGCGCTGCAGGACGCTCCGTGGCAGGAGCGGCAGCTGGGCGACGTCACGCTCAAGCTGCAACCCGGCGTCACGACCACGGCGCGCGTGGATTTCGAGTTGAACCTCTGGGAGGGTCCGCAGGGCCTGGTCGCGAGCTTCTACTACAACACCGATCTGTTCGACGTCGCGACGGTCGCGCGCATGGCGGGGCACTTCGAGCGGCTCGTCAACGGGGCCGCCGCCCGGCCGGACGAGGCGGTTCGCTGGCTGCCGCTGCTCGATTCGGCGGAGACGGCGGCGCTGGTGACGGAACTGAACGCGGTCCGGTCGCCCTATCCCTCCGAGGCCTCCATCCAGGCGATCGTGGAAGCGCGGGTCCGCGAAACGCCGGCGGCGATCGCGTTGTCGTTCTCGGGGACGGAGCTGACCTACGCGCAACTGAACGCGCGCGCGAATCAGCTGGCACGCTACCTGCGGCGGCAGCACATCGGATCCGACGCCCTGGTGGGGGTGTGCCTCGGCCGATCGGTCGATCTGATCGTCGCGCTCCTTGCGATCCTAAAGGCGGGCGCCGGCTACGTGCCGCTCGATCCGGAGTATCCGCGCGAGCGG
Organism: Acidobacteriota bacterium; assembly: GCA_039930925.1. GTDB lineage: Bacteria > Acidobacteriota > Vicinamibacteria > Vicinamibacterales > 2-12-FULL-66-21 > JALZOC01. Next base: position 5,166 of record JBDTSX010000031.1, read on the forward strand.
CTGGCCTTCATGCTGGCGGACACCGGCCTGCCGATCGTCATCACCGACGCGCTGCTCGCTGACGTGCTGCCGGCTCATGCCGGCACCCTGATGTTCATCGACCGGGACTGGCCGGCGATCGCGCACGAGGACACGAACAACCTCCCGGACACGACCCGGGCCGATGATGTCGCGTACGTGATCTACACGTCCGGTTCGACGGGCCGCCCGAAGGGCAGCGCGATTCCGCACCGCGCCGTCAATCGGCTGATTCTCAATACCAATTACGTGGCGCTCGGGCCCGCGGATCGGGTCGCCCAGGCCTCGAACAGCGCCTTTGACGCGGCCACGTTTGAGATCTGGGGCGCGCTGCTCACTGGGGCGCGGCTGGTCGGCGTGTCGAAGGACACGGCGCTCTCGCCCCGCGACTTCGCCGCGGAGCTGCGCGACAGGCAGATCACCGCGCTGTTCCTGACGACGGCGCTCTTCAACCAGATGGCGCGCGACGCGCCGGGCGCGTTTGCCCCACTGTCGCACGTCCTCTTCGGCGGGGAAGCGGTCGATGCGGCGTCGGTGCGCGCGGTGCTGTCGGACGGGCCTCCCGCGCGCCTGCTGCACGTCTACGGCCCGACCGAGAACACCACCTTCTCGACCTGGTATCAGGTGACCTCGGTAGCGGCGGACGCGGTCAGCGTCCCGATCGGCCGCACCATCGCCAACAGCCAGACCTACGTGCTGGAGGACAGCGGTACGCTGGCCCCGTTCGGGGTGCCGGGCGAGCTCTATCTCGGGGGAGACGGACTGGCCCGCGGCTACTTCGCGCGCCCCGATCTGACAGCGGAACGGTTTGTTCCGGACCCGTTCGGCGGCGCCCCCGGTTCACGGCTGTATCGCACCGGCGATCTGGTGCGGTGGACCGCCGACGGGAACCTCGAGTTCCTCGGACGCGTGGACAATCAGGTCAAGATCCACGGCTTCCGGATCGAACTCGGCGAGATCGAGACGGTACTTGCCGGACATCCGTCGGTCCAGGACGCGGTCGTGGCGGTACGCGAGGATGCGCCGGGAGAGCGGCGGCTGGTCGGGTACATCGTGTGGCGGGACGGCGCCGCGATCGAACCGGGCGAGCTGCGAGGCTACCTCAAGCCTCGGCTGCCTGATTACATGGTGCCGCCGGCGTTTGTCGTGCTCCCGGCCATGCCGCTGTCGCCGAACGGCAAGGTCGATCGCCGCGCGCTGCCCGCGCCCTATGGCGAACGCCAGGTCGAAGATGCCTACGTCGAGCCCCGCAACGAGCTCGAAAGCCGCGTGGCGGCGATCTGGCGCGACCTCCTGCAGCTCGATCGCGTCGGCGTCTGCGACAACTTCTTCGATCTGGGCGGCCACTCGCTGCTGCTCGTCGAGCTGCACCGGCGTCTGGTGGAGGCGGTCGGCCCGCGCCTGTCGGTCGTCGACCTGTTCGCGCATCCCACCGTCGAGCAGCTGGTCCGCCACCTGAGCGACAGTGCCCCCCGGGTCCCCGTCCTGGAAGCCGCGCAGGCGCGCGCCGCGAAACGCGGGGCTGCCGCCGCAGGCACCCGCGGTATCGCCATCGTGGGCGTGGCGGGGCGTTTCCCTGGGGCGGCCGACGTGGACGCCTTCTGGACCAATCTACGAGACGGCGTCGAATCGATCCGCGTGTTCAGCGACGCCGAGCTGCGCGAAGCGGGCATCGAGGAGCGGCTGCTGGCCAATCCCGACTACGTCAAGGCGCGCGGCGTGCTCGATGACGCCGACCTGTTCGACCCGAAGTTCTTCGGCTACACGCCGCGCGACGCCGAACTGATGGATCCGCAGCACCGCGTGTTCCTCGAGTGCGCCTGGCAGGCGCTCGAACGCGCCGGCTGCGATCCCGATCGCTACCCGGGCCTGATCGGCGTGTATGCCGGCACCGGCATGAACACCTACCTGTTCAATCTGCTGTCGCGCCCTGACGTCATGGAGTCGGTCGGCGCGCTGCAGACGGTGATGAGCGCGAGCGCCGACTTCCTGTCGACGCGCGTGTCCTACAAGCTGAACCTGCGCGGGCCGAGCGTCAGCATCCAGACCGCGTGCTCGACCTCGCTCGTCGCCGTCCACCAGGCCTGCCAGAGCCTGCTGAATTTCGAGTGCGACATGGCGCTTGCCGGCGGCGTCTCGATCACCGTGCCGCTGACGTCTGGCTACCTGTATCAGGCGGAAAGCATTGCCTCGCCGGACGGCCACTGCCGCGCCTTCGATGCCGAGGCGCGCGGGACCGTCTCGGGCAACGGCGCCGCGGTGGTCGCCCTCAAACGGGTCGAGGACGCTCTCGCGGACGGCGATCACATCCACGCCGTGATCCTCGGCTCCGCGATCAACAACGACGGATCGCGCAAGGTCGGCTATACCGCCCCGAGCGTGGAGGGACAGGCCGAGGCGATCGCGCTGGCGCAGGCGGCGGCGGGCGTCGACCCGGCGGACGTGACGTATGTCGAAGCCCACGGCACCGGCACACCGCTCGGCGACCCAGTCGAAGTCGCGGCGCTCGCGCGCGTCTTCGGCACCGGCGCCGGCCGTCGCGCCGACTGCGCGCTGGGTTCGCTGAAGACCAACGTCGGCCACATGGACGCCGCTGCTGGGGTGGCCGGCCTGATCAAAACGGCCTTCGCGCTCGAGCATGCGCTGCTGCCGCCGAGCCTGCATTTCCGCGAGCCGAATCCGAAAGCGGATTTTGCGGCGACACCATTGCGCGTCTGCTCGCAGCTGACCGAATGGACCGTGCCGGACGGCATGCGCCGCCTCGCCGGCGTCAGTTCGTTCGGCATCGGCGGCACCAATGCCCACGCGGTGCTCGAAGAGGCGCCGCCGCGGGCATCGTCCGGCCCGTCCCGGCCGTCGCAGTTGCTGATGCTGTCGGCGCGCACCGAGGCCGCGCTGGACTCCGCGACCGCCGACCTGGCGCGGGCACTGGAGGCGGTGCCGGCCGTGCGTCTCGCCGACATCGCCTACACGCTGCAGGTCGGGCGCAGGCAGTTTCCGTGGCGGCGGACGTTCGTCGCCGCCAGCCATGCCGGCGCACTCCAGGCGCTCGCCTCCCGGGACCCGCACCGCGTCGGGACGAGCCTCGATCAGGACGGACGACCCGAGGTCGCGTTCATGTTCCCCGGCCAGGGGGCGCAGCACGCGAGGATGGCGTCCGAGCTCTATCGGACCGAGCCGGTGTTCCGGCATCAGGTGGACGAATGCTGTGCCACGCTGGAGACACGGCACGGCATCGCTCTTCGCGACGTGCTCTTGCCTGCGGACGCCGATCTAGACCGAGCCGCGGCGCTGCTGGAGCGCACCGACACGACCCAGCCCGCGCTGTTCGTCACCGAGTACGCCCTGGCCCGGCTGTGGATGTCGTGGGGCGTGCGCCCTGAGGCGATGATTGGGCACAGCCTCGGAGAGTACGTCGCCGCCTGCCTGGCAGGCGTGTTCTCGCTCGAGGACGCGCTCGACCTGGTCGTGACGCGCGGCCGGCTGATCGCCGCCCTGCCCGCCGGCGCGATGCTGTCAGTCGACGTCTCGGCGGCGGACCTGGCCGGCTTCGCGCCCGAGGTCGCGATTGCGGCGGTGAACGGCGCGAACCTTTCAGTTGCTTCCGGCGCGCTCGGCGCGATCGACGCCCTGGCCGAGCGGTTGCGCACCGCAGGGCACCTCCCGCGGCGGCTGCGCACCTCGCACGCTTTCCACTCGGCGATGATGGATCCGGCGGCGCGCGCCCTGGGCGATCACCTGTCAGGAATCCGGCTCAACGCGCCGCGGATTCCGTTCGTGTCGAATGTGACCGGCACGTGGATCACCGATGCGGAAGCGACCAGCCCGGCCTACTGGGCGCGGCACCTGCGCGAGACGGTCCGGTTCGACGATGGGCTCGCGACGCTCCTGAGTGCGCCCGGGCGTCTGCTGATCGAAGTCGGCCCCGGTCGAACACTGACGACTCTGGCATCGCGCCACGCGGCACGCACACCCGCGCAGGTCGTCGTGGCCTCGCTGCCGGACGTGCGCGACGATCGGTTGACCGCCACGGACTCCATGCTGGCTGCGCTCGGCGCGTCGTGGCGCGCCGGTGTCCGCCCTGAATGGAAGGCGTTCTACGCCGACGAGATACGGCGGAAGGTCGTCCTGCCGACCTATCCGTTCGAGCGGCAGCGCTACTGGATCGACGCCCGCCGGCCGGATCGGGCGGTCCAGCCGATGACCGCGCAGCCGATCGATCAATGGTTCTCAGTTCCCTCCTGGAAGCGTGCACCGCTCGCCGCGGCCACAGAGACGGCAGGCGGCCGCTGGCTGGTCTTCGTGGACGGCAGCGGATTCGGTGAGTCTGTCGCCGCCGAGCTGCGCGCGAGCGCCGCCGACGTCGCCACGGTCCGGCCCGGGGCGCGATTCGCGATGACTTCGCCGGGCGTGTTTACGATCGACCCCGCTGCCGCCGGCGACTACGCGCGGTTATGGCGCTCGCTCGGCGATGGCGGTTTCCCCGCCCGCATCGTTCACTGCTGGACGGTGTCGGCCGACGGCGCAGCGTCCTCATCTGATCTGGCGCGCGGTTTCTACAGCCTGGTCTATCTGCTGCAGGCGCTCGGCGCCGAGCACGTCCTCGATCCCGTGCACCTCACCGTCGTCAGCACCGGTGTCCAGGACGTCACCGGCCGCGATCGGCTGATTCCCGCGAACGCCGCGATTCTCGGGCCGGTTCAGGCTGGGCCGCTCGAGTATCCGAACCTGTCGATGCAGAGCATCGACGTGGTGCTTGACGCGACGCCGGAACCGGCGCTGGCTCGAGCGGTGATCGCGGATGCGTCCCGCGACGGTGCCGACGCCATCGTTGCGTACCGCGGCGAATACCGATCGGTGCAGACGCTGGAGCCGGTGATCCTGCCTCCCGTTGCAGCGCATCAGTCGCGTCTGCGCGAGCGGGGTGTGTATGTCATCACCGGCGGCCTGGGCGGGGTCGGCCTGGAGATCGCCGAATACCTGGCCCGAACGATTCGCGCCCGGCTCGTCCTCGTGAGCCGGTCCGGTGTCGAGACCGACCAGCCGGCGTTCAACGATCCGCGCGCGCGCCGGCGGCGGGAGCGCATCGAGCTTCTCGAGAGCCTTGGGGCCGAAGTGCTGGTCTGTCGCGCCGATGCCGCGCGCGCAGGCGAAATGGCCGGCGTGGTCGAACGCGCCACAGCGCGCTTCGGTGCGATCAACGGCATCATCCACACAGCGGGCGTGCCGGGTGGCAGCGTATTGCAGCGGTTGACGTCCGCCCACGCCGAGGCGGTCCTGGCGCCAAAACTGAACGCCGGCCGCGTCGTCGAGGGTCTTCTGACCATGCCGGGTCTCGACTTCGTGGTGCTTTCGTCATCGCTCATCAGCTTTTTGCCGCTGCCTGGCCGCGGCGATTACATTGCCGCGAACGCCTGCATCGATCGGTTCGGCCGCGCCAGCCGGAACGGCTCGCCGCCGGTCATCGTCGTGAACTGGGATACGTGGCGGGAAGTCGGGATGGCGGTGACCACGGCTGGCGGACGTCACGGCGCGCACGAAGGAGAGACGCTGGCGGAGGGCATGCGCTCCAGCGAAGGCATCGAGGCCTTCGCGCGCATCCTCGCATCCGGGCTGCCGCAGGTCGTTGTCTCCACCTACGGGATTGCACCGCTCTTGAATCGCCGCGCCGCGCCGCGCGCGTCGGCGGCGCCCGATCAGGAGACGGCTGCCGAACGTCCGGCTGTCGGGCTGTATCCCCGTCCGGTGATGCGCGCCGAGTATGTCGCCCCCAGGACACCTGTAGAGCAGACGCTTGTCGGTGTGTGGCAAGAGCTGCTCGGCATCGGCCCGATCGGCGTGCTGGACAACTTCTTCGAGCTCGGCGGCGATTCCGTCGTCAGCATTCAGATTATCTCGAGGGCCAACGCGTCCGGCCTGGGACTCACGCCGAAGCAGGTGTTCGATCACCAGACGATCGCGGAGCTGGCCGCAATCGCCGGCGTAGGCGCTGCGTCGAAAGCCGAGGACGACGAGCAGGAGGGGCCGTTCCCTCTCACGCCGATCCAGCGGTGGTTCTTCGAGCAGGACGTGCCGTTCCGGAATCACTTCAACCAGACGATGCTGCTGTCGGTCGACGGACGACTCGAGGTTCGCGCCTTGCGAACGGCCGTGGCGGCGCTCGAGTCCCGTCATGGCGCGCTGCGCCTTCGATGCCGGAACGAGGGCGGCCAGGGATGGACGTCGTCGATTGCCGCACCCGGCGCGGAACCCGCTCTGACGGTCGTGGACATTTCGGGGCTGTCCGGCGAGGCGCGTCTGGCGGAGATCGCCAGGGTTGGCGCGGACGTCCAGGCCAGCCTCAACCTCTCGGACGGCCCGGTGTATCGCCTGGTGTATTTCGACGCCGGTGCGGCGGCTGCCGGACGCTTGCTGTTCACCGCGCATCACCTCGCGATTGACGTCGTCTCGTGGCGGATTCTCGCGGAGCAGTTGACGACTGGCTACGAGCAGGCGAGCCACGGCGCCGCAGTGGTGCTGCCACCGGCGACAACGTCGTTGCGGAAATGGGCGCACGGCCTCGAGACCTACGCGCGCGACCCGGTCGTGCAGGCCGAGACGCCGTACTGGCTGGGGATCGCGGAACACGTCCCCGCTCCACTTCCGATCGATCACGAGATCGGTCCGAACACGCTCGAGAGCACCGCGCAGGTGGTCTCGAGCTTCGAGGCGGACGAGACCCAATCGCTGCTGCAGGCGGTGCCCCGCGCCTACGACGCACAGATCAATGACGTCCTGCTGACGGCGCTGGCTCTCGCGGTGTGCGGCGCGACCGGCGGGCTGTCGCTGCTCGTGGATGTCGAAGGGCATGGCCGCGAGTCGATCATCGAAGGAGTCGATCTGTCGCGCACCGTGGGCTGGTTCACGACGATGTATCCCCTGCGGCTGGACATCGATCGGGAGGCGGCACCCGAGCGGATGTTGCAAGGTGTCAAGGAGCAGGTCCGGACAGTCCCGCGGCACGGAATCGGGTTCGGCCTGCTACGATATCTCACTGACAACAACACCAGCGCTGTCGCGCCGCTCGGGCGGCTGCCACGGGCCGACGTGCTGTTCCTGTATCTGGGACAGTTCGACCGGCGTCCGCCGGCGCCGGCACGTTTCGGACGCGCGACTGATGCGGTCGGCCCGGAGCGCTACCGCGGCGCGGTCCGCCCGCATGTCCTCGAAGTGACCGCGGCCGTTCGCGACGGACGGCTCCAGGTCTCCTGGACCTACAGCGCCAATCGACACCGGCGGGAGAGCATCGCCGCTCTGGCGCGCGCATTCGACCAGGCGGTTCGCACGATCGTCGCGCGCAGCAGCTCGGGCGCCGCGCGCCCCTCGACACCCGCGGATTTCCCCCATGCGGGGCTGGACCAGGCGGCTTTGGACACCCTGATGTCCAGGCTGGCCCGTTCCTAAATTTTGCATCGACGATGACCACCACCAGCCGGACCGACGTTGAAGCGATCTACCCTCTGTCGCCGATGCAGCAGGGGCTGCTGTTCCACAGCCTCGTGGCCCCGCATTCGGGCGTCTACATGCTGCAGTTTTACTGCAGCCTGCGTGGGACGCTCGACGAGGAGGCGCTTCGGTCGGCGTGGAGTGGCGTGGTGGCGCGCCACGGCGTGCTGCGCACGTTCTTCGTGCTCGATCATGGAGACAAGCCGCTCCAGATTGTCCGGACGGCCGTGGACGTGCCGTTCGACCGGCAGGACTGGACCGAGACGCCCGAGAGCCAGCAGGCCGAGCGATTCTTCGCGGCCCTGAAAGCCGATCGCGTGCGCGGATTCGACGTCACGAAGGGGCCGCTGTTTCGTCTGGTGCTGATCAAGACCGCGGCTGACGTGCATCAGCTGGTGTGGAGCATCCACCACGCCGTGATCGACGGCTGGTCGATCTCGCAAGTGTTTCGCGAGGTGTTCAGCGCCTACGAGGCGTCGCGCCGCGGCGCACGCCTGGAGTTGCCGCCGGTTCGTCCGTACGTCGACTACGTCGCGTGGCTTGGCGCTCAGGGCGCGACCGCCGCCGAGGAATTCTGGCGGCGGACGATGACCGGTTTCGATACGCCGCTGGCCCTCCCGGTCGAGGGCGAGGGGCGCGAAACAGCGGATCAAGACGATCGCGCGCACAAGCTGCAGTTCACGATTCCGCCGGCGAAGACCGGGGCCCTGAAGGAGCTCGCCCGCCGGCAGCAGGTGACGCTCAACACCGTCATGCAGGGCGCCTGGGCCCTGCTCCTGAGCCGCTACACCGGTACCGACGATGTGGTGTTCGGCGCGACGGTGTCGGGCCGGCCGACATCGCTGCCCGGCGCCGAGTCGATGGTGGGCCTGTTCATCAACACGCTGCCGGTGCGCGTGCGCCTCCCGCGCGAGACGGCGGTCGGCGCATGGCTGCGCGCCCTCCAGTCGCAGCAGGCGGAACTGCGGCAGTACGAATACAGTTCGCTCGTCGACGTCCAGGGTTGGAGCGACGTGCCGCGCGGGCGCGCGATGTTCGACACGCTGCTGCTGTTCGAGAGCTTTCCGTCGCTGCGCGCCGGATTGCCGACGGACGCGTCGTTGACGATCAGCGAGATGAACTGCTTCGACGTGACCCACTATGCGGTCACGCTCTCCGTCACACCGGGCGACCAGCTGGTGATGCGGCTGCTCTACGACCGCCGCGTCGTGAGCGACACGCTGATCGCGCGCATGGCGGAGCAGTTCGAGCATGTGCTCGACGCGCTCGTGGACGGCGCCGAGGCGCCGGTTGCGGAGATCGGCCTGTTGAGCGCCGCGGGACGGCGGCGCGTGCTGCGGGAGTTCAACCAGACGGCGGCGTCGTACGGTGGCAGTGCGTGCGTCCACGCGCTGTTCGAGGCGCAGGCCTGGCGCGGCACGCCGGCGGTGATCACCGACAACGAAACCCTCAGCTACCAGGACCTCAATCGGCGCGCCAACCAGCTGGCGCACCGGCTCATGGATCTGGGTGTTCGGCCCGGCACGCTGGTCGGGATCTGCCTGGATCGCACGCCCGGGATGATCGTCTCGCTGCTGGCGGTGCTCAAGGCCGGCGGCGCCTACGTCCCGCTGGATCCGGCCTATCCGGCCGACCGGCTCGCGTTCATGCTGGACGACGCCGCGGTAGCGGTGCTGATCACCGAGCGCCAGTTGGCGCCGCGCGTGCCTCCGTCCGCGACCCGCATCCTGTATCTGGAAGACGAGCAGCAGTCGCTCGCGGCGCAAAGCGCGGCGAATCCCGGGGTGGTCGTCAGTCCGGATGATCTCGCGTACGTGATTTACACCTCCGGTTCCACCGGGCGTCCGAAGGGCACGCAGATCCCGCATGTGGCGCTCTCGAATCTACTGCGGTCGGTTCAGAAGACGCCGGGACTCGGGGCGGACGATCGGCTGCTCGCAGTCACGACCCTGTCGTTCGATATCGCCGGGCTCGAGTTGTACCTGCCGCTCATCACCGGAGCGGCGATCGTGTTGGTCGGACGCGACACCGCGTCGAGCGCGCCGGACCTGCAAGCGCGCATCGAGCAATACGCACCGGCGATGATGCAGGCGACGCCAGCCACGTGGCGGATGCTCCTCGAGCATGGCTGGGCGGGCAGTCCGGAGCTCACTCTGCTCTGCGGGGGAGAGGCGCTGCCGCGCGACCTGGCGCGCCCGCTGGCGACCAAAGGCCGGGCCCTCTGGAACATGTACGGCCCGACCGAGACGACCATCTGGTCGACCTCGCACCTGGTCAGCGCGGACGATCAGGTCGTGTCGATCGGCCGGCCGCTGGCGAACACGCAGGTGTATGTGCTCGATCCGCGCCTGGCGCCGGTGCCGGTGGGAGTGCCCGGAGAGCTGTACATCGGCGGTACCGGCGTCGCGCGCGGATACCTGAATCAGCCGGCGCTGACCGCCGATCGGTTCGTGCCGGATCCGTTCTGCGGTGTCGCCGGGGCGCGGATCTACCGGACCGGCGACCTGGTCAGCTTTCGCGCGGACGGGTCGCTGTTGTTCATCGCCCGCCTGGATCATCAGGTCAAGCTGCGCGGCTACCGGATCGAGCTGGGGGAGATCGAGGCGGTGCTGGCGCAGCACGAGGGCGTGCGGCAGGCGGTCGCGGTCATTCGTGAGGACGAGCCTGGCGATCAACGCCTGGTCGTGTATGTGGTGCCGGCAGCCGAGGGGACCTGCGACATCAGCAGTCTCCAGGCCGCCGCGGCGGACCGTCTGCCGGCCTACATGGTGCCGGCGGCATTCGTGGTGCTGGATGCGCTTCCGCTGACGCCCAACGGCAAGGTCGATCGCAAGGCACTGCCCGCGCCGGACCGGCAACGTCAGGTCACCGATCGATTCCTGGCCCCGCGGACCGCGCTGGAGAATCAGATTGCGCAGATCTGGTCCGAGGTCCTGCGCGTCGAGCACGTCGGGATCCGGGACAATTTCTTCGAACTGGGCGGCCACTCGCTGTTGTTGATGCGGGCGCACGCGAAGATTGTCCAGGCGCTGGGGCGGGAGGTTGCGATCCTGGATTGCTTCCAGCACCCGACGATCGAGAGCCTGGTGCAGCACCTGGGTCT
>JBDTSX010000032.1:0-15410 GCA_039930925.1 Acidobacteriota bacterium
ACCGAGAACGCGATCATCCCGCTCAAGGAGCGCGTCGTCGATCGCTTCTACGATCCGATCACCCGGCTGCTCCGCATCTTCCGATCGTGAGGTGACCCATGTCGCACGCCCCGACCTCCTCGAACACGTTCGACCTCAAACCGCTGTCCAGAGAGGCGGTCCCGGCCGCGCTCGTCAAGGCCGAGCGCTATCGCCTGCTGAACGAGCCGGGAGAGGCCGAGAGCATCTGCCGCGACGTGCTGCAGACCGATCCGGAAAACCAGGAGGCGATGGTGATGCTGCTCCTGTCCCTGACCGATCAGTTTCCGCACGATGCCTCGTCGCGCGCGGTGGCGCGGGCCGGCGAGCTCGCCGCCGGCCTGGCCGGCGAGTACGACCGCGCCTACTACCTCGGGATCGTCCGGGAGCGTCTCGGCAAAGCGGTGCTGCAGCGCGATCGCTACGGCGCGGCGGCTACCGCGGCGGAGTGGCTGCGCGACGCAATGACGTTCTACGAGCGCGCCGAGGCGGTGCGGCCGGCGCAGAACGACGATGCGCTGCTGCGGTGGAATGCCTGCGCGCGGCTGTTGATGGAGCTCCCGGTGGCGCCACCGGATCCCCATCAGCCTGAACCACTGCAGTCCGAGTGATCTCACCCCACGTGCGCTGCGGCGCGGGAGGTGGCGGTACGCCGCGTGCCGCGGCTCCCGAGAGGGGCGGCCCCGGCGGACCGCCCGCCCGACATGGCGCGTAAGGTCGGGCTGCCCGGTGCGGCAGGCAACTGGCTGTGGATTGCCGTCGCCGTCTCGCTCGGCCTCAGCCTCACGCCCTGGGGCCCGCTCGTGCTGTACCCGTTCAAGGTCTTCACCACCTGGGTCCACGAGTGCGGCCACGCGCTGATGACCGTCCTGGTCGGCGGCAGCGTGAGCTCGATCACCATCGAGCCGGACACCAGCGGCCTGACCCGCAGCCTGATTCCCAGCGGGCGGATCGCCCGCGCCCTGGTCTCGTCCGCGGGATACCTGGGCGCCAGTGTCGTCGGGTGCCTGCTGATGGCGGCCACGCGGGTCGAATCGCGAGCGCGCGCGATCCTGTGGTCGATCGGCGCGGTGATGCTGGTCACGCTGGTTATCTGGATCCGCAACCCGTTCGGGTTCTCGGCCGTGCTGGCGTGGGGCGTGGCGCTGATTCTCCTGGCGCGCCGTCCGGCGGGGAATGGCGTGCGCTTCGTGCTCAGCCTGCTGGCGATCCAGGTGGCGCTCAACTCGGTCTACGACATCCGCGTGCTCTTCGGACCACACCGCGGCGTCTCCGACGCCGACAACATGGCCGGGCTCTTTCTGCTGCCGTCCTGGATTTGGGCCGGTGCGTGGATGGTGATCAGCGTCGGCATGCTGGCGGGGACGTTGTGGAGTACACGCGGAAGACGGTGAGCTACTGTGGATCGTCCGCCTGAAGGCGGCAGCCACGAGTGTTCAAGTGAGCACTCGTGTTCCTTCCTGTGCCCCGTGGATTCCGCGACCAAGGCCGGTGCCTTCCGCCTTCAAGAGGCTGTGGCCTCCGTCTTCAGGCGAAAGAACACCGCGGAGATCCATCAGCCGCGCGGAAGCAGGTGTGCCGCCATCAGCCGCTCGACCGTCCAATAGATTCCGGTCGCGGCAATGAACGCCGAACCGGGCAGCACGATGCGGCGGCGGTACCACTCCCGCCCGGAGTACCAGTGCGCGACGGCCAGCGTCGCGGCGCCGATCACCGCAAGCTGACCGGCTTCGACACCGGCGTTGAACGTCAGCAGCGCGGTCACGAACTCGGAGCGCGGCAGCCCCAGCTCGCGCAGCACTCCGGCGAACCCCATCCCGTGCAGCAACCCGAACGCGAACACCAGGCCGACCCGCCAGGGCTTGAGCTCCGAGGTGACGAGATTTTCGATCGCGACGTACGCAATCGACAGCGCGATGAGCGGTTCGACGACTGCAGGGGCCACGGAGAGGACGCCGTAGATGGTGAGACCGAGCGTCAGCGAGTGCGCGATGGTGAAAGCGCTCACCTGCCAGAGGACCGGGCGCAACCGGCGGCTGAGCAGAAAAATCCCAAGCACGAAGAGAATGTGATCCAGACCCTTCGGGATGATGTGGGTGAAGCCCAGCACGAAATACCGTCCGGCGATCTGCCGCCGCGAGGGTGGCCGCAGGACCTGATCCAGTGCGAACGGCCGGCTGGCATTTCCACCCTCGAGCCATTCCGTCGTGCTGCCCGCGTCGTGCGCGACACTGAGCGCGTAGGCGCTGTAGGTCAGGCCGTAGGACCACGTGAACGTTGACGCACGCGCCGGTAGCTGCCCGGTCAACCTGATCGTGGCAGCCGCGGGAACACCAAGACTCTGCGGCTCTGGCGCCGGCGCTGAGGCCGGCGCCAGATACGCGAACGCCGGCTGCGCGGGAGTGCCGTCAAACGCGATTTTCGCCTGCCGAAGAAAATACGATTGCAGCGCGTCGATCTTGATCTGATACTCGGCCGCCGACAGCGTCCCGGACCGAGGTTGCCGGGCCTGCGTTTCGAGCTTGGCGAGCAGAGATTCCGGATCGCAGACGACGTCGATCTGATAAGAACCCGAACGATCGAATCGCGCCGTCACGCGGGTGGTGCCGATCTCGTGGGCGGCCGGGTTGCCGGGCACGCACAGGACCGCCATCGCGACCAAGAGGTACAGGCCGTACCGCATCCTCCGCACCGGCCCGACCGAACGACGAACGGCAGGCGCGCGGCTCACCGCGTGATGCCCGCTGCCTCGCGTCCGGCGGGGATCTCGAACGTCAGCGACGCCCAGAAGCTCTCCCAATCCACGTTGGCATCAGCCTTCGCGGGAATCATGTGGACCGCCTTCACGAGCCACTCTCCACCCTGCGTGAACCGAAAGACCACGCGTCCCTGGCTGTCGGACCGCGCCGTCAGCTTGACCGCGGGGTCCAGACGATTGATCGCGACCACCAGGGCGCCGGGGTGCGGCTTGCCTTGGTAGAGGAGACGCACGGGAAATTCCTGACCGATGGCCGTCGCATACGGATTCCGCTCGGCCACGAGTTCGAGGGTGAACCCCAGTGCGCGATCGCGATCGGCGTCGACGGGCGTGCCGGCCGCGACGAGCGACTTGGCGCAGCGTAAAAACTGTTCGCGCGCGCCCGCCACGGTCCTGGACAGGCGCAGCGCCTTCACCGCGTCGAGCCCCTCCTCGCCCAGGTACTGGTCGAACTTTTCCGGCGGCAGCTCGATCTTGGTCGGGCGGCTCTGGTAGCCGACGATCAGCAGCCCGGCGGCGTCGGCGCGAAACACCCCGGCGGGGTCGCCGCCGTCGCTGCCCGGAATCGGCTTTTCTCCCGGGCCTGAGGTCACGAGCACGAACCGCTCGAGCAGCGCGAGGTCGCGCGGCACCGGATCGCCCATCAGATCCTGCCCGACCCGCAGCCGCACGGGCACCAGCGCGCCGACCGCCGGGCGAAACGCGGAGGGCTCAATCCAGAAGTCGTGAGCGGCCGCCGACGCGCCGCCCATCAGCACGGCCACTGCCAGTGCGAAACCCATCTGACGGGCGGCGCGACCGCGAACACGGCCACCGAGGCAGGACAACATCATCGCGATCTCCATGTGAAACGTGGGCCAGGTGGCGAATCGGATCGCCAGCTGGCCGCACTGAAACAACTCGCCGCAAAACGCTTCCCGTTTTGATCAGGGCTGACCACACGGTGGACAGCCCTGATGACGGAACTGCTGACTCACGTCCGGCTGAAGCCGGACGCCACAGGCGTCTGGCGATCGGTCCCGTAGAAACCGACTGAAGCCAGACGCCACAGATACGCCGGACCCTACGGATGGGTCGGGTTCGGCGACGCCGACAGCGGCGTCTGCAGATACGGGAACGCATCCCGGAACAACCGCATCGTGAGGTCCGGGGTCGGCGTGCCCTCGGGGTTGTACGCGATCATCGCGTTCACGAGCGCACCGTCGGTATACGGCAGCGCGCCTGAGGGCGCCTGCGACGCCGGCAGCAGCGCACCCATCAGGACCCGCAGCTCGATATCGACCACGTCGTCTCCGGGACGGCGGCCATTCGGGAAGCCGGCGTTGTCGCCGCCGAGCACGCCGAGTGAATTCTGCGCGCCGGGGGCCACCGCGGCGATGCTCGTGTTCAGACGCAGCATCTCACCGGGCACCTGCGCGCCGCCGGTGGCGCGTCGGGCGAGTGGATGACCGACCGGCACATAGCCCATGCAGTCCTGGGTCGGCACGAAGCCCGGGCCAGGCGACGGGAACGGAGGCATGCCGGGAGGGCAGTCGGCGGAGGTTCCCGTGACGGTCGGCTGGTTGAGGCCGGGGACGCCAGTCAGGAAGGCCTGGATCAGGTCAGCCCGCGGAAACACCGTGGGTGCACGGACGCCCGCAAAGCCGAAGAGCGATTCGATGATCGTCGGCATGGTCGGGTTGGTCACGTAGTCCAGGAACTGGCCGTCGTCTTTCGGCTCGCTCGCGTTGAAGCGATCCTTGTCCTTCAGGCCGATGACCACTTCGTTGACCAGCGGGCTGCCGAGGCGCGATACCTGGGAGACATCGCCGGTTGGCGCCCCGCCGCCGGGGCCGGTCTGCCGCGCGCTTGGATGGCCGGCCGGGACGTAGCCCATGCAGTCCTGGGTTGGTACGAACCCGGGTCCGGGCGACGGAATCGCCGGCAGTCCTGCCGGGCAGGGGCCGAAGTCGCCGCCGCCGCCGGTGCTGGCGCCACCACCGAGACTGGCCGTCGTCCAGCCCCCGATGATCGGGCTGGTCGCTGAAGCGGTCAGGCAGGTGATCGGCACCTCGAGCGCCAGCGTGGTGACGTTCTTGTCCGCGAGGTTGTTGGCTTCGCCATCGCGCGGTCCAAGCGGATTGGTATTGATGAGATCGAATGTCTCGGCCAGGTTGACGACGAACCCTTCACGACGCTGTCCCACGAACAGCTTGCCACCACCGTCACAGCCGGGAATATTCACGGTGTAGATGTGATTGTCGGCGTAGCCCGTGTAGTTGATGTTCGCCGGCACCGAGGCCGCGGCGTTGGTGTCGTCGCGGATCGACTTGTCGCCGATGCGGTCAACCGGCTTCAGAAACCTCGCCTCTCCGGTGGCCGTGTTGGTCAGCGCCTGACGGGCGCCAACCCGCCTGGGTCCTCGAATGATGTCGACCGTATAGCTCTCGACCACATTCAGCGCCGCGTTGTCCGCCGTGCCCGGTCCGATCCGGCCGACGTTCAGCAGGGGAACGGCGACCGACTTTCCACCGATGTCGAGCGTAATGTTCCTCGGGGTGTTCTGGAACCGGAACTGAAACGTGACATCCTCAGCGGCGTCGGCATTGTTGTCGACGTGAATCTCGTAAACGGCGTTCTGGTCGAGCATGAAGAAATTCGGCCCGCCGTACCCGTCTTCCAGCCCGATGTAGTTGGCGAGCAGGGTGACGTACCCCGACCGCCCGGGCTCGAAGCTGCGAAACATGTAGAAGTCTGTTCCATCCACGCGCGGCGTCTTGGCGATGCCAGGCGCCTCGCGGTGGCTTGACGCCTGCGAAACGACCCCGGTCGTCCCCGCAAGCAACAACGCCACTCCTCCGGCTTTCCAACGAGCGTTCATACGGCCTCCTCACAACTGGTGCTAGTGGACGGCCCCGTCCGTCCGTGAAGCTATACGGCCGCCATGAAGGCTTGGATTGAGTGTGAAACGCCGATCGGATTCCGCGGACTCTGGTACCCGAGTCTTCGGCCTTCAGGATGAAGGACAGACGGCGACCCGTGTTCCCCGGCAACGCTCGCGGACTACGACGGTGGCGACGTGCGGCCCGGTGCGTGTCCGCCTGTCTCGTCAGGAGCCGCCCCGCCCGCGGGCGGCGAGGGTTCCGCATCCTGCCCCGGCTCCCCCGGCACGTTGGGCTCGTCGAGGCCCGATTCCCGGCTGATGTCATCCGCGCCGATCCGATCGGGTGTCTCGTTCATGTGCAGCCTCTGTCCCCCGCTCGGGAAGCGATGTGAAAACGCCGTTCCGCCGCAGCCCGTTCGAGGCGCCGAGCGGTCGTCATTCTGACAGATCGTACGCGGAGCACCATGCGATCGGCCGCGCGCATGACCGGCTGCCCCCATGCGCCGCCAGCCCGACTTATAATTTGCGAGGTCATCCGATCGAAACCGACCGTCGGCTGGGAGATTGTCTTTGGCGTTCCTGTACAGAAGAGATTGCGTTTCGACGCCTCGCGCGGCATTCGCCTTCGCCGCAGGCTTCGGCGAGCCGATGGCGGTCCTGCGCCGGGTTTCAGCGTCGGACGAGCTGGGAAGCGCGCGCGGCCGGTCGGCACGGTGCGCCGCATGGCGCTGAAGGAGCGCGGCGACCTCGAAGTCTGGAAGTTCGGCGGGGCGTCGCTGGCCGATGCGGCCGCCATTCAGAGGGCCGCGGCGATCATCACCGCGCACACCGGGCCGCTCGTGATCGTCGCGTCGGCGCTCGGCGGCATCACCGACCTGCTCCTGAGCGGCGCGCACAAAGCGGCCGCCGGACGCGGCGCCGAGGCCGGGCCGATTGCCGCGACGTTCTTGCGCCGTCACCGTCAGATCGCCAAGGAACTGCTCCCGGCGGGCCGAGCCCGGCGCCAGCTGCTCGCGATCATCGATGCCGCGGCGCGCGAGTATCGGGACCTCTGCGGCGCCGTCGCGGTCCTGGCGCACCTCGAGCCGCGCGCGTCCGACATGCTGGTGTCGCGAGGCGAACGGATGTCGGCCACGATCCTGGCCGCCGCCCTGTCGCGCGCCGGCCGCCGGGCCGTCTACGTGGACGCGATCGACGTCGTCGTCACCGACGGCCAGCACGGCGCCGCCGCGCCGCAGCTGGCCGAGACCGCGCGCCGCGCGCGCCGGGTCCTGACGCCGGCGATCGCGAGCGGCGCCGGCGCCGTGCTGCCCGGATTCATCGGCTGCGCGCCGGACGGCAGCGTTACGACCCTCGGCCGCGGCGGTTCGGACCTGACCGCCACGCTGATGGCGCGATCGCTCGGCGCCAGACGCGTGGTGCTGTGGAAGGACGTCCCCGGCATCCTCACCGCCGATCCGCGGCTGGTCCCGGATGCGCGGCTGATCCCGCGGCTCCATCATCGTGAGGCCGCCGAAGTGGCTCACTACGGCGCCAAGGTGCTGCACCCGCGAGCGCTGATTCCAATCGCCGGGACGCGGACGATTCTGCACGTGCGCTCGTTCCTCGACCCGTCGTCGCCAGGCACCGAGGTCTCGGCCAAGCGGGCGCTGCAGGAATATCCGGTCAAGGCTCTCGCGATCGTGCGCAACCAGGCGAT
This sequence comes from Acidobacteriota bacterium, assembly GCA_039930925.1. Taxonomy (GTDB): domain Bacteria; phylum Acidobacteriota; class Vicinamibacteria; order Vicinamibacterales; family 2-12-FULL-66-21; genus JALZOC01. The sequence continues at coordinate 7,339 of JBDTSX010000032.1, forward strand.
CGTCACGGTGGCCGGCAAGGGCATGGTCGGCGTGCACGGCATCGCCGCGCGCACCTTCACGGCCGTCGATGCGGAGCGCCTCTCGGTGTCCACGATCTTCCAGGCCTCGTCTGAAAGCTCGATCGGCTTCACCGTGCCCGAGGCGGAAGCGGATCGGGGCGTGCGCGCGGTCCGCGAGGCCTTCCGCGAGGAGTTGGCCAGCGGCACCATCGACAACGTCAGCGCCCGCACCGGCATCGCGGTCGTCGCGGTCGTCGGCGACGGCATGGCCGGCAGTCCCGGTATTGCGGCGCGGGTGTTCTCGGCCCTCGCGGCCCGCAGCATCAACGTCGTCGCGATCGCGCAGGGATCGTCCGAGCTGAACATCTCCTTCGCCGTGAACGACCAGGACGCCGCGGAGGCGGCGCGCTCGATCCATACCGACTTCCAGCTCGCGAAAATTGGCGGCGGACGGCCGCTGAACGCGCCGCACACCGACGTGGTCTTTCTCGGATTCGGCCGGGTCGGACGCGCGCTCGCGGATCAGATCGCCACGGCCACGACCGCATCGCCCGTGCGGGTGGTGGGGCTGCTCGACCGATCGGGATGCGTGTTCGAGCCGCGTGGCTTGTCACGCCGCCGGCTCCTCGCCCTCACCCACGACAAGGACAACGGCGCGCTCCTCGCGTCGCTCGGCGGACGACCCGGGCCGGCGTCCGACGCGTTGGCGATGATGGCGACCCATGCCGTGTCACGCCCGGTGCTGGTCGACGTGACCAGCGACGAAACCGCCGATCTCCTGCGGGCCGCACTCGGCCTCGGCTTCGACGTCGTCATGGCCAACAAGAAACCGCTCGCGCATTCATGGGAGAGCTACGAGCGATTGATGTCGGCAGGCGCGCCAACCGGAAAGCGCCTCAAATACGAAGCGACGGTCGGTGCGGGGCTGCCGATCATCGACACCTACCAGAAACTCGTCGAAACGGGCGACCGCGTGTTGCGAATGGAGGGGTGCGTCAGCGGCACGCTGATGCACGTCGTCTCGGCAGTGTCGGCCGGCCGGCCGTTCTCCGAAGCGGTGCGTGAAGCGGTGGCGCGTGGATACGCGGAGCCCGATCCGCGCGAAGACCTCTCGGGACGCGATGCCGGGCGCAAGGCGCTGATCCTGGCCCGGCTGCTGGGCTATCGCGGACCGGCTCCAGCCTCGGACGATCTCTCTCCCCGGGCGATGAAGAACCTGTCGCTCTCCGAGTTCATGAAGCGGCTGCCGGAGCTCGACGCCGGCTGGGCGGCCCGGGTTCAGCGCGAAGCCGCCCGCGGCCGCGTCTTGCGCTATGTGGTGAGCGCGACACCGCGTTCGGTGTCCGCGCGCCTGGTCTCTGTGGACGCGTCGAGCCCGATCGGGGCGCTCACCGGCACGCGCAACCTGGTCGCGTTCACGACCCGGCGCTATCGCACCGAACCGCTCGTGATCAGCGGTCCCGGCGCGGGCGCCGAGGTCACGGCGGCGGGCATCCTGAACGACATCTACTCGCTGGCCGCGCGCTGACGGCGCGTGGTCCGGGGCCCGGGATCCGGTTCGAAACCGTCCGTGGCGTCCGGCTTCAGCCGGATGACCGCGGTTTGAAACCACGTCGCCAGCGATGGGTCAGGGAGAGACCCTCACACCGACGCTGGCCGCATTGCCCCATGACCTGGACTGCGGCGTCGTGCCGGGACCGGCGAGAACGAGGCGTGGCTCAATAGCGGCGTTTCTGTTGCCGCACCAGATCGAACTTGGCGGTATCGGCGACCGCCATCACGGCCATCACGCCGGCCTGAATCGGGTCGCTGACGACGAGGTCGGCTGCGTCGGGAACGCTGCCGGCCATGTTCAGCGAGATGACGTGGAGGCCGTTCTGACGCACCGCTTCGACGGCCTTGGTGATCTCGCCGCCCATCAGCGAGCCGGCCAGCACCAGCAGCTTCACGCGCGGTAACCGGACCACCGCGCGGACCGCCGCGGCAAGCTCGTGTTCGCCGACCAGCGGAATGGTGTCGACGGAGATCCGCTCGCCCCGAATGTTGTGGCGATCGGCCTCTGCGATCGCCCCCATCGCGACCTGGCCCACCTGGGCGCCGCCGCCCATGACGATGATCCGTTTGCCATAAATCCGCGCGAGTGACGGCGTCTCCTCGAGCCGGACGACGCCCGGAACCTGCCGGAGTTCGGCAATCGCGGCGTCCGCCGGTCGATCCCCAACGGTGAATTCGAAGTAGATGTCAGGCTGCGGCCCGCTGCTGTGCATGTCGATATGGGTGATGTTCGCCTGATGGTCGGCGAGCACACGCGTCAGACCGAAGAGCATGCCCGGCTGATCGGTGATGGTGACGAGCACCGCGTGAACAGTCATGGCCGCTGACTCTAACAGGTCGGCGCGCCCGACGCACGCGTTCGCCGCGCCGAGTTCGCCGCGCCGAGCGTCGGTGGCGTCCGGCTCGGGCCGGAAGATCGCGCACTTGAGGCTTGCGTCGGGCTTCGGTCGGCCCATATCGGTGGCGTCCGGCTTCAACCGGATGAATGGTCCGCGCCGGTGGCGTCCGGCTTCAGCCGGACGAGCGCGGACTTGAAACTTGAACACTGGACCGATTCGCCTACGCGCGATCACTCGCGTGCGCTTCAGGAGGGCGGCGCGTGCCTGTTGGCGACCGCAACGGGGTCGTGGAGGTTGACCGGACCGCCGGTGACGATCCCGGCGCGAAGGCCGCCGCGATGGATGAGGCCGGACAGGACTTCGTAACGTGTGAGGCCGGCCAGATAGTCGCAGGGCTCGCACAACCTGATGCCCTGGAGCACGACGCGGCCGATGACGAACTCGACGCCGACCAGGGCGTTGAGCCTGACGCCCGACGTGACCAGGTTCCGGCGCAGGTCCTCGGGGCGAAACGTCAGGCCATGCGCCGCGTTGAACTGTGTGAGTTGCTCGATCTCGACGAGCGTGATCTCGTGGGCGGGCTCCTGCACCACGGGCGAAAAGCGTCCCGTCCCTTCGAAGTATCGATCGCCGACGATGCCTCGGCCGCTGACGAGCTGAGCTTCAGCGACTGACCGCATCGGCGCGCCTGCGCCGTCCGCGATATAGATCCCAACCAGTGTGCCCATCTCCACCTCGGCGATCAGTCAGAGTTCCGTCAGCGGGGGACCCGGGACGGCGACAAATGCTTCGTTGTGCCACCGGCTCGCGAACTCCTGCGCGGCGTGGCGCTCGACGAGCGCCCAGACGCTGCCGCCAAATCCGGCGCCGAAACCGCACGAGGCAAACGCCCCGAGTCGCCTCGCCGACGTCGCGAGCGCGCTGGTTTCAGGAATCTGGTTCCCGAGCAGCGCTTCGGCATCCGCCTGCGAGCCCGCGGCTGCCTCACCCATCAGCGCGGCATCCGCGCTCCGGCAGGCGTCGAGCGCCACGGGAATGCGCGCATCCTCCCGGACGAAGTGCTCGAGCCGCCTCTCGAGGGCGTCCGCAGACCAGTCCGGAACGCGTGAGCGCCGCACCAGCTCGCGAAGTCTTCCGAGTGGGTCCGCGCGCGGTCCCAGCCCCACACCGTCAGCTGCGAGGACCGTCCCCAGGGCGGCGCCCAGCGACACCGCCGGCGGTTCCGCGCTGTTCCAGATCTCGAGCAGCACCTGCGTGCCACGCGACAGGCGATTGTACGGCACCAGCGATGCGCCGGTCTTCGAGGACCTGACGCCGCACGGCGTCAGCACGAAGCGCCACGCCGGAGGCACCTCGACGCGCGCGAGGTCCCGCATTGGCACGAACGCGAAGGCCGCAAGGTGTCCCGGCGTGCCGGTCAGGATGGCCGCGTGGTCTTCACTGCCGCCGTGGGTGCCGACCCCAGCGTCCCCCTCGAGCGTACCGAAGGTCCGGCCGTTCTCGATGCACGCGTAGTATCCGGCGGCATCGAGCCGGCTGGTAATGTTCTCCTGCCACTCGCGCCGCGCCCCGACGTCGGCCAGGCGCACGAGCATCGCGGCCAGCCCTACGACCAGGGCGCTCGAGCTGCTCATGCCAGAGGCGCGCGGAAGGTCACTCGCGATGACGATGTCGGCGCCCGTGCTTGCTCCAGGAAAATTGTGCGCGAGCCGCCTCGCGACAACCTCCGCGTAGTGGCGCCAGCCGGTGTAACTCGACCCGGGCGGCCGCGGGGTCCCCGTCTCTCCGCCGCAAGTCGGATCGCCTCGTCGCTGCCTGAAGCGGTGCTGATCCGCGCCGGCCGGGGCAAGAGTGACGCTCTCACGCCGGCGGGCATCCACGATGTGGATGGCCCCGTCACGTCGCGGGCTGGCGGCGACCAGCATGCCGCGCGGCACGGCGCCGACGATGGTGCGGCCGCCGGCGTAGTCGGTGTGCTTGCCGAACACCTCGAGCCGGCCCGGCACCCACAGGACGTGTCTGGGCGCACGCCCGCTCGAGAGAGTGCCGAACGCGGCGAGGACGAGATCGAAGAGTGATTGTTTCGCGGACCGCTCCGCGGGATCGAGGCCGTGCTCCACGAGCGAGGAGGAAAGCGACGCGCCGGTCATGGCCGGGGCGTGATTCCGGCCAGCCGCGCGGCCACGTCGGCGGCGTCGGCACGACGTGACAAGTCGAGCACCGGGCCGGTCGCAGGCAGCGCCCTGAACCTGACGCCGCGGCGGATCGCCAGCCCCACCGCTTCCGGGAGCTCGAACTCCCCGCGCGCCGAACGCGGCACGTCGCGGCATGCCGCGAAGATGCGCGAGTCGAAGCGCCAGCAGTTCATGCTGATCAGGACGTTCTTCCGCCTGAAGGCGGAAGCCGCGAGAGGACTACGATCGCCGCCTTCCCCGGTGCTTTCGTGGCTCCCGCCGGTACTTTCGTGGCTTCCGCCTTCAGGCGGAAGACCTCCCGCGGGTGGCTTTTCGATGATGCGACTCAGACACCCGTCATCCTCGACCTCGATCACCGCGAACGCCTTGATCCGCTCCGCCGGGATATTGCTCGAGCGGATCAGATCGTCGCGCTCGAACGCAGGCAGCCCCGGCTGCGCGAGGCGCGCCAGGTCCGCGAGCGCCTGGGACGGGTACAGGTTGTCGCCGTTGACGGTCAGGAATGGATCGCCGGCCGTCCAGGACTCCGCCGCGAGCATCGCGTTCGCCGTCCCGAGGGGCTGCGGCTGCAGGACGAAGCTGAGGCCGACACGCGCCGGAGGCGCCTGGTCGACGTAGTATTGGCGAGCTCCCTCGTGATCGGGCGCAACCACGAGCGCCACCTTCCGAATCCCCGCATCGGCCAGCGAGCTCAGGATGTAGTCGAGAAATGGGCGGCCGTGGACGGGCACCATCGCCTTCAACCCGGTGTCGGCAGCGGCCTGCTGTTCCGGGGTCAGCCGTGCATCCGGGTCCGCAGCGCGCATCCGTTTCCCGAGTCCGCCGGCGAGCACGACCGCGCGTTCGGTGGTCATGCGCGCTCCATCGAACCCACCTCCCGCGCGTGCGCCCCGCCGCGCGGGCGAGCGCCAACGCCAAAGAAGCCGCTGGCGGGTTTCGCCGCGCCGAGGGACACCGGATCGAGCTGAGGGGCGACGGCTTCGACAGGAATTCCCACTTGGTTGCCGCCACGGTCGAACCGCCGAGCTCTCTCGGAGCGCGTCCTGTCCATGACCGGCTATGTTACGCCAACACTGCCGGGACATCGCCGAGCTCCCCGCGGCTACGAGGACGGTTCGCGCCTCCCTGCGTCAAGCGAGGGCCTCGCCGCGGTCCACGCCGCCGCGCCAACCACCAGCAGGTTGGCCACGACAACCGGGGACGCGCCGATCAGCAGACCGTAGGCGACCCACATCAGCGCGCCGGCCATCTGCACCGCTCGCAGCACGTCCGCCCGCCTGCAAAAATACGAGCCGACGAAGACCGCCGTCGCCGCCCATCCGAGATATTGCACCACGCGATCACTCCTTGGTTGGACGGTCACACGGCGAGGTCGAGTTTGCCAGTCGGCGACTCCTGCACCGTCACCCGATCCGTGCGGACTCGCCCCCACTCCTGCAGCGTCAGCCCGTTCGATTCGAACAGCGTGCGGATCTCCGCCGTGCCCCAGCCGAGCACCTGCTCGAGGATCGGCACCATCACCGAGAACGCGTTGTCGCTGAGCACCGTGCGATTGGCAATGCGCGCCAGCTGCGTGTTCTCCGAGACGGCGATCGTGAATCCGTTGCGATTGTTGACGTGCAGCATCACGTGCACGTCCGAGCTGCCGTCTCCGACATAGATCGTGCGGGACGGCGAGATCCCGAGACGGGCCTCGAGCTCCTCGACGACCGCGACTTTGCCGTAGCCGGCCGGCACGCGCCCGATCGAACGCACTTCCCCGGTGGCGTCGTAGGCGAGCTCGGTGCCGAAGATGTGATCCGGGGCGACGATCCCCTCCAGCGCCGATGTAATGACTTCGCGGGGAGCCGCTGAAATCACCACGAAGGTGAATCGAACATCCTCGACGCCCTTCGTCAGGAATTCGACGAGAGCCGGGATGTTTGCCCGCAGGCGCACGCGCCGGCCGGTCTCTTCGAGATGCTCGCGCCGGACGCCGCGGAACTCCGGGTCGTGACGAATCAGATATGCCAGCTCCCCACCCTGCTGGACAAGATTGGTGCGGGCCAGGCCATCGACTTTCGACTGGAAACAGGAAGCGCCGATCAGCTCGCTCAAGATGAGGCCGGAATCGTGGAAGCTCAGCGTCTGATCGAAGTCCGATGCCACCAGAAAGTGCTTGGGGTTCTCGGATATCAGCATCGTGTCCTCTCGTGCATTTTCAACTTGTTATATCAACAACTCTACAAAGAGTATATCAGTCACATGCCGCATCGCTCTCGTTAATAGCTGTTTTTATTACAATATTTACAATTTTGTCATTTTATCGTCGCGTATGACGATATGCTGTCATATCATTTAATAGACCATGAACAGCGTCGCACCCCAGTCTCCGAAGTACCGGCAGGTCTATTCCGCGCTTCGGCTGGAAATCCAGTCAGGACGGCTGAAACAGGGTGACCGGGTTCCGAGCGAGGCCGAGCTCGTGCGCAAGTACGGCGCCTCGCGGATCACCATCGGCCGTGCGGTGCGCGAATTACAGGCGGCGGGGTTGGTGGAACGGCGGGCCGGCTCCGGCACCTTCGTCAAGGCGCCCGCGGTCACCGGCGCGCTGTCGTTCGGTCTCCTCATACCCGACCTCGGCGAGACCGAAATCTTCGATGCGATCTGTCAGGGAATGATGGATTCGCCGCTCGCCCGGGCGCACGCGCTGGTCTGGGGCAGCCCCAGCGGCACCGGCAGCTCGAAGGACGAGCGCGCGTGGCAGTTGTGCCGGCAGTACATCGACCGCCGCGTCGCGGGCGTGTTCTTCGCGCCGCTCGAGCTCACCACCGGCGACAAGGACGACGTGAACTGCCGCATCGCGCGCGCGCTGGACGAGGCGAGGATTCCGACCGTTCTCCTCGATCGCACCGTCCTTCCCTACCCCCACCGCGGACACCACGATCTGGTCGGGATCGACAACCGGCGTGCCGGCTACGTCGTCACCGAACATCTCCTGGGTCTCGGATCGCGACGGATCGGATTCGTGGCGCTGCCGCACACGGCGGCGACCGTGGACGCGCGTGAAGCGGGTTATCGAGAGGTCCTCCATGCGTGGGACGCGCCGATCGACCGCGCCCTGTCCCGGCGGCTGGATCCGGACGACTCGGCAGCTGTGCGCGCGATGATGGAGGCCGCAGCGCCCGAGGCGATCGTCTGCGCCAACGACCGCACCGCGGGACGGCTGATGCACACGCTGATCAGGCTCGGTCACGCGATCCCGCGCGACGTGCGTCTCGTCGGCATCGACGATGTGGAGTATGCGAGGCTGCTGCCGGTGCCGCTGACGACCCTGCGCCAGCCGACCCGGCAGATTGGCGATGCGGCGCTTGGTGCGATGCTCGACCGCGTCGCACGCGCGGAGCTCCCCGCGCGGGATATTTTCCTGCACTGCGAGCTGGTCGTGCGCGCCTCGTGCGGCGCGCCGGCCAGGCTTCCCTGAGACCCGCCGACGCATTCATCT
>JBDTSX010000033.1:0-15249 GCA_039930925.1 Acidobacteriota bacterium
TGGACCAAGGACCGGATGACGGACGCAGCGAAACTGCAGTTGGGAATGTGGTAGGTCCGGAAACCGCCGCTTCCCGTCGAAGACGGAAGGAAGCGTAATGCTGCGACTGTCCAAGAAAGCCGACTACGCGCTGATGGCCATGAAGCACCTGGCCACGCGCACCGACCTCGCGTCCGCGAGCGCGCGCGAGATCGCGGAACAGTACGACATCCCGGTCGAACTGATGGCCAAGGTGCTGCAGCGGCTGGCGCGGCGGGAGCTCGTGGTCTCGCATCAGGGCACGCGCGGCGGATACCGCCTCGCCAAGGCGCCGAGCTCGATTTCCGTAGCCGACATCATCCAGGCGATTGACGGCCCGTTGACCGTGACGGCGTGCTCCACGGAAGCCGAGAACTGCGGGCAGTACTCGAAGTGCAGCATTCGTGATCCGCTGTGGCGGATCAAGGATCGGATCCTCTCCGCGCTGGCCACGTGCTCGCTGCAGGAAGTCTCGGCCGAGCCGCCGGCCGAGGAACCGGCCATGCCGGTGATGTTTGCGGCGCGCTCCCCGGCACACAAGCTGTGAATGATTCCGTGCCCATGACCCGACCCGTCTATCTCGACTTCCACGCCACGACCCCGGTGGACCCCCGGGTCCTCGAGTCGATGCTCCCGTACTTCACCGAGCACTTCGGCAATCCCGCGAGCCGGCAGCACGCCTACGGCTGGGACGCCCAGAAGGCGGTGGACACCGCGCGGGTGCAGGTGGCGGCGCTCGTCGGCGCGACCGCAACCGAGATCGTCTTCACGAGCGGCGCGACGGAGTCGAACAACCTCGCGATCAAAGGCGTCGCGCACGCGCTGCGCGAGCGCGGCGATCATCTGATCACGGTCGCCACCGAGCACAAGTCCGTGCTCGATTCCTGCAAACATCTCGAGCGCGAGGGCTGCCGCGTCACGCGCCTGCCGGTAGACGCCCAGGGGTTTGTCGATCTGGCCGAGCTCCGCGCGGCGATCACCGATCGCACCATCCTGATTTCGGTGATGGCGGCCAATAACGAGATCGGCGTGCTGCAGCCCCTGGCTGCAATCGGCGCGATCGCGCAGCAGCACGGGATTGTCTTCCACACCGACGCGGCCCAGGCGGCCGGCAAGATCCCGCTCGATGTCTCCTCGATGAACATCGATCTGCTTTCGCTCACCGGCCACAAGTACTACGGCCCGAAGGGCGCGGGCGCGCTCTACGTCCGCCGGCGGAAGCCGAAGCTGCCGCTCTCCTGCCAGATCGATGGCGGCGGCCACGAAAACGGACTCCGCTCGGGCACCCTCAACGTCCCCGGCATCGTCGGGCTCGGCCGCGCCGCGGAGATCTGCCGCCAGGAAATGGCCGCCGAATCGGCGCGGCTCGGAGGGATGCGGGATCGACTGTTTGCCGGCATCAAGCAGGGTGTTGACGGCGTCCGACTCAACGGACCGTTGGGCGATCGGCGTCTGCCGCACAACCTTCATGTCAGCTTCGACGATGTGGAGGGGGAGGCGCTGGTGATGGCGCTCGGCGATCTCGCGGTGTCCACCGGTTCCGCATGCAGTTCCGGCAGCCAGGCTCCGTCGCACGTGCTGCTCGCGATCGGCGCCGCCGGCGATCGTGCCGGCGCCTCGATCCGCTTCGGTCTTGGCCGCACCACCGTCGACGGCGACATCGACGTCGCCATCGAGCGCGTCACCACCGTGGTCAAGGCCCTGCGCGCCGCGAGCGTGCGCGTGTAATACGCGCGTCCTCCAGGGAAATTGAGGGGGCCGCCTGGCGGCCGCTCCGGCGAAGTTTGACCAGATTGTTCCGTCGTATCCGGCTTCAGCCGGAGCATCGCGGTTGAGCCGCGCTGAACAGATTTGCATTGTTATGACACAAACACGCATCACCGTCGCACACAGCCCGGACTCGGACGACGCCTTCATGTTTTACGGACTCGCGAGCGGCAACGTGGAGACGCACGGGATCGAGGTGGACCAGGTCCTCCAGGATATCGAGACCCTGAACCGCGCCGCGTTCGACGGCCGGTACGAGGTCACGGCGGTGTCGTTCCACGCCTACGCCCACCTGGTGGACAAGTACGCGCTGCTGCCGCACGGCGCGAGCATGGGCGACAAGTACGGGCCAATCGTGGTGGCGCGCGCGTTCGCGTCCGGAGCCGCGGCGGGGAGCTACGGCGAGGTGACGAAGGTCAAGGGGAGCCGCATCGCGATTCCGGGGACGCTCACCACGGCCTACCTCGCGCTCCGCATCTACGAGCCGGGCTTCGAGTACGTGGTCGTGCCGTTCGACGAGATTCAGCAGGCGGTGCTCGACGGCAAGGCGGACGCGGGACTGCTGATCCACGAGGGGCAGCTCACCTACCAGGATGAAGGGCTGCGCAAGATCGTCGATCTCGGCGAGTGGTGGGCGGAGCGGACCGACGGGCTGCCGCTGCCGCTTGGCGGCAATATCATCCGGCGCGATCTCGGGCAGGAGATGATTGCGAAAGTGTCGAAGATGCTGCACGACAGCATTGCGTACGCGCTGTCGCATCGTCAGGAGGCGGTCGACTACGCCCTGCAGTTCGGGCGCGGACTCGATCGGGCGAAGACCGACCGGTTCGTCGGGATGTATGTCAACGACCTCACGCTCGCCTATGGCGACCGGGGCCGCCGCGGCCTGGAGCGCCTGATGAACGACGCGTACGAGTGCGGCCTGATCCCGCAACGGGTTGCGGTGGAGTTCGCCGCGTAAATCTCCACGCTGCCGGGCGCTGTGACGCCCGGCTCGCGCGCGTCCGCCGTACGGTTGTGGCGTCCGGCTTCAGCCGGACGATGACGTCTCCAACAGCAGATCGGCGAACATGAATCCGTCACGCTCGACCGTTTCACCGACCGTGACGTCGATCCGCTTCGAGAACGGCGGGCCGGCCACGGCGCAGGTGTGAAATTCCCCGCGCTCGCCGCAGGGGTCGGTGCCCGGCGGCAACTCAGCCAGTAGCCTCGCGTCGAAGCGCCGTCCAACCAGCGACGCCGGCAGCACGCGTGGATCCACACAGGTCAGGTGCGCCTCGAGGCCGCCGGCGATCATCTCGCGCGCGAGGAGATCGGTCGGGCGGAGCCACAACGGAAAAATCGGTGTAAGACCGGTGCCCGCCAGCCGCTGCTCGCGGTATTGCCGGACGTCCTCGAGGAACAGGTCGCCGAAGGCGACGTGAGTGAACCCGTCGGCCGTCGCCCGCTGCACGGCGGCGCTCATCTGCGCTTCGTAGACGTCGTTCGGGCAGGGAGATGGAATCGGCACGGTAATGAGCGGCAATCCCACGGCATCAGCCTGCGCTCGCAGTACCTCGGATCGCACGGCGTGCATCGCCACGCGGTCCGCCGCCTCGTTGATCGTGGTCAGCAGCGCGGCCGGCGTGCCGATGCGTTCGGTGCGGAGGACGTGCAGCATCCACGCGCAGTCTTTGCCGCTGCTCCACGACACCAGTATTTTCATGGGGATCCTGCGATTCGCGCTGAGGCGGGCCTGGTCACCGGAACGCCTCGGGATGGAGCGTCTCAGCGATGAGCTCGATCGCCTCGGCGATGCGCGGACCGGGAATCACCGTGCGCGGATCACCGAGGATATAGACGCGTGTGTTGCGGACTGCCGGCAGCGCGGCGAGCGGCCGCCACGCCGCGATCTCGCGGCGCCTCGTCTCCGGCGCGAGCGGGTTCGAGCGCAGCTCGAGGATGACCTCCGGCAGGCGCGCCAGAATCTGTTCGGTCGTCGCCTGCACCGCCTTGCGCTGAATGTCGCCGAACACGTTGGCGCCGCCGGCCGCCTCCACCATGTCATGGACGAAGCCGAGGCCGCCGCTCGCGTAGATCCCGCGCAGCGTGAGCGGCTCACGACCGAAGACGATCAGCGTTTTCGGCTTGACCGCTCCCGACACCCGCTTGCGGGCCGCGGCGATCCGCGCCTCCAGGTCGCGCGCGGCGCTCTCGCCCGACTGCGCTCTCCCGACTCGTATGCCGATCGCGCGCATCGTGTTTGCGATGTCGGCGAGCCCCTCGTCGGTGTAGGCGAACACCTGGATGTGCGCCCGCTCCAGCTGCGCGCGCAGGTTGGTCTGGCTGCCGAAGATCGCCACGAGGTCCGGCCGTAGCGACAGGATCCGCTCGACATCCGGATCGATGAGCGCGCCGACCCGCTGCAGCTGCTCGACTTCGGGCGGGTAGCGGTCGAAGCTGCTCACCGCGACGACCTGCGGTCCGGCGCCGATCGCGAACAGCATCTCCGTCACCGCCGGGATCAGCGAGATGATGCGCTGGGGCGATTGGAACGGGCGAGGCGCCGGTTCCGTCCGGCTGAAGCCGGACGCTCCAACTGTCTCTGCCACGGTCCGGCTGAAGCCGGACACTACCGGCAGGGGCTCCGACGTCACCAGTAACGCAATCAGGGCGGCAAGCACTCTCATCGTTTCCTCACCAGCAGCCACAGAAAAAACGGCCCGCCAAGGATCGCCGTGACCACGCCGACCGGCAGCTCGACGGGCGCCATGGCGGTGCGTGCGACAACGTCACAGGCGATCAGGAAGGCGGCGCCGAAGAGCGCCGACGCGGGCAGGACGATGCGGTGATCGGAGCCGACGAGAAGTCTGACCAGGTGGGGGACGATGATGCCGATGAACCCGACCGGGCCGCCGACCGAGACCGCTGCGCCGGTCGCGATCGACGCACTGACGAACGCCGCACGCTGCGCGCGCGTAACGTCCAGGCCGTGCGTGCCGGCGCTCTCCGGTCCGAGGCTGAGCAGGTTCAGCGGCCGCGCCAGCCAGGCGAACACCGCGAAGGAGACCAGGACGAGCGGCAGCGCGGTCACCAGCGGCTCGTAGCTGCTGATGTCGAGGTCTCCCATCAGCCATCTGAGAATACGGTAGGTCTGCGCGAAGTCGGCGAAGTATTGGACGAACAGGATCAGCGCCGAGAAAAAGGCGTTCATCGTCACGCCCGCCAGCAGCAGGACGTTGGTGGACATGCCGCTGTGGCGCGCACGCGACAGCGCGTAGACGATCGCGACCGCGACCAGCGAGCCGGCGAAGCTGGCGGCCGGGGCCGCGGGAATGCCCGCCCAGGCGAGAGACCAGTTGAAGGTGATCGCGAGCATCGCGCCGAGCGCGGCGCCTGCCGAGACGCCAAGCGTAAACGGCGTCGCGAGCGGATTGCGCAGCAGCCCCTGAAACACGACCCCCGCCGACGCGAGCATCGCGCCGACCAGCGCGCCGGCCAGCGTCCGGGGCAGTCGCGCCACGAAGAAGATCTGTGCATCGACGTTGTCGGCGAACGGGATTGCGGGATCGAACGCGCGCCGCAGGCTGATGTGCGTGGAGCCGACCAGCGGCGCCAGGACGATCGCCGCCGCCGCCAGTGCGCCGAAGGAGGCGACGGTCAGCGCGAACCGGTGTCCCACGGTCCGCTTCATGCGCGGGACTCTGCCGGGACGCGCCTCAGCGGGACCACCACCAGACGGCCGGTCAGGTGATGCCGCGTGACCTCCGCCTCGACGCCGTACAGCGCCCGGATCCGGTCCGGTGTCAGCACCGCTTCGGTCTCTCCCGCCGCGAGCACCTCTCCGTTCTTCAACAGCACCAGGGTCCGGCAGAGGCCGGCCGCGAAATTGAGGTCGTGGGTCGAGATCGCAATCGCCATCGGTGTGCGGCGCTGGAGGTCGCGCAGCAGATCGGCCAGTTCGAGCTGGTAAGCCAGATCCAGGGCAGCGGTCGGCTCGTCCAGCAGCAGGATCCCCTCGCCGGCGGCGCCGGTGAGCTGCGCCAGCGCGGCGGCGATGATGACCCGCTGTTTCTCGCCGCCGCTGAGGGTCCCGAACTCCCGATCTTCGAACTGCAGCGTCCCGGTCGCGGCAAGGGCGTCGCGCGCGATCGCGAAATCCACGGGCCCCTCGATCTCGAACGCGCCGAGATGGGCGTAGCGTCCCATCAGCACGACTTCACTGACGCTGTAGTCGAAGGCGAGATGCGTCTCCTGCGGGACGACCGCCATCCGCCGCGCCACCCGACTGCGCGGTGTCAGACGCAGATCGACGGCGTCGAGGACCACGCGGCCGGTCGAGGGCGGGAGGATCCCGGCGAGCAGGCGGAGCAGCGTCGTCTTGCCGGAGCCGTTGGGGCCGAGGATGCCGACGAAACTGTTCGCCGGCACCTCCATCGTGACGCCGCGGAGCACCGGCGCGTGGCCGCGGTAGGCGAACGTGACGTCAGCGGCCTGCAGCAACTCGCAGCCCCGCCATCGCGCCGCGGGGAAGCGCCGGGAATCCGAACACCTCCTCGTACCGGCGATCGAACAGGTTCTCGACGCGGCCGAAGAGTTCGATCTGGCGCGTCACCTTCCAGGCCGCGCCGGCCGTCCACATCGCGAACCCGTCCGCGTCGAACAGGCCGCCGAAGGTTCCGAAGCTCGGTTCGACCGCAAGGACCCGCCCGCGGCCGCCGCCGCGCGTCCAGGCGCTCCAGCGCCCCTGCGACGCGCTCAGGTTCAGTGCCCACTGCTGTCGTGGACGCTGCAGAAGCGGCTGGCCGGCCGCAAACGGCGGCGGGGCCGAGCCGCCCCGATCCACGGCCAGGATCTCGCTGTCGAGGAAGGTGTAGGTGACGCGCGCCTCCATGTCGATCCCGCCGGCACGCTGCCGCCCGGTCGCCGCGAGCTCGAGCCCGCTCGCGCGCGCGTTGGAGATGTTGTCGGTGCGATAGCGGCTCGACTGTGCGAAGCGGCCGACGGCGACGATCAGGTCGTCGAACGTGTTGCGAAAGATCGTCGCTTCGACCTGCGCCCGCCCGGATGCCAATGTCTGATCGACGCCGGCCTCGATGCTGCGGCTCCGCTCGGGCTTGAGGGAGGGATTGTCGGTGAACGCGAGATCGAATCCGTCCGGCGGCTTGATGCCGGTGCCCGCGGCCGCGCGAACCTTGGTCTGCGAGCCAGGTACGGCGCGGACGTAGTACGCGCCAGCAATGCGAGGATTGACCGAGAGCACATCATCGGCCGCCATCGCCGGACGAGGGCTGAACGGGTCGTCGAGCGCGCCCACCGGGTCGCGGTGGATGTCTTCGACGCGCACGCCTCCCGTGACGAAGAGGCGCGTGGACAGGTTCCAGCGCGCCTCCCCGAAATAGCCGGCCACGCTGCGGGTGATCGGGATCACGCCGGCATCGCCGGTGATGTAGGTGCTGGTCGCGCGCTCGCGCTGCAGCTCGGCGCCGGCGGAGAGGTCGAGGCCGTCGCGAACCGCGATATCGGCCTGGGCCCTGGCGTCGAGGCGGCGCGAGCCCGATTCGCTCGATGATGTGCCGGAAGGGGAGAAGCTCGACGCGCTCAGGTAGTCGCTGTCGATATGGTTCCACGTGATCTGTCCGTGCGTGCGGACGCGGCGTCCCGACAGCACCGTGCCGCCAATCGATCCCATCCACCGGTCGTCCTTGCCGCGGGCAATGGCATCGATGCCGGGGTAGTTCCCGACGGGGTTCGAGCCGAACGGCCCGGGGAACCCGCGATCGTCCCGGGCGAAGCGCAGCTCCCCTCGAATCGCCGCGCCGTCGGCACGCCGCCAGCCGCCGCTGCCGCCGGCTTCGTGGCGCTCGTAGCGATCGTTGGCGACTTCCTCGCCGGAGTCTGACTGGCGCCCGTTGAAGCCGTCGCTGACCAGCCGGTCGGCGCTGCCGCCCCAGAACCAGCTGCCGCGCGTGCCAGAGAAGGAAGCCGCGAGACGATTGGTGCCGAAACTCCCACCTTCGGCCGACACGTCCCCGCGCGGCGGTCCGCCGTCCCGCGTCACGATGTGGACGACTGCGCCAATGGCATTCGATCCGTAGAGCGCGCTCTGTGGGCCTCGGACGATCTCGATGCGATCGACGTTGTTCGCGGAAAGGTGCGCGAAGTCGAAGCCCCCACCGAACGCGTTCACCTGGATGCCATCGACGAAGACGAGCGTGTAGTCCGACTCGCCGCCGCGCGGGAAGACGGCCGTCAGCGTGCCGAGCGCGCCCGAGCGCGCCACGGTCAGGCCAGGGACGTCGCGCAGCGCATCGGCCACGGTGGCGATCTGTCTCGACTGCAGCTCGCCGCCGGTGATCACGGTGACCGCCGACGAGGCGCGCGACAGTGGAATCTCCACTTGTGCGGCGGAGACAATCAGGGACTCCGAGACCGCGCTGACGTCGAGCCTCACCGCGCCCAGGTCCCGGGGCGCCGCGGCCGCGTCGATCGGGACCGGATCGGCGCGGAACCCGTCCACCGCGACACGCAGCTCGTAGCGTCCGCTGTCGGGCGACTCGATGGTGAACTCTCCGCGCGCGTTCGTCACCGCGGTGCGCACGGTGGTGCCGTCGCCGAGCAAGATCAGCTGCGCCCCGGCGACAGGATGGCCGTCGGGGTCGAGGACTTTCCCACGCAGGGGGCCGGCGGAGGCGGACACCGCGGTCAAAATCCAGATCGCGGCGAGAAAAAGAGATCGGTGGCGCAAGGTAGCTCCTTCTCGGCGTGTTCACGCGCCGATGCCTCGGTTCAGGAGGCGATAAAGGACGGGCCCGGCGTCAGGTATCCTGGCTCGCGGATCGATCGCGTGATCCCCTGCCTTCCCATGCCGCGTCCGGTCAACCCCGTTGGTGACCTTCTTCAGCACAGTGGCCGCCGGCCGAGCCGGCGCGAGGGAGCGCTCCCCGCTTACAGTGGCGGCACCGCGTGGGACTTTCACCCACTTCGCGTGACCGCCGGGCAGAGCCGGTGGTGCAATGCACCGGCTCGAGCGTCAGTTGGGCGACGAGTATAACACGCGTGAATTGGGCGGTCCGTCCGCAAGCCCCGGCCTCTGTGGCTGTGTTGGCTGGGGGGGCCGGTACCTGTAAGATGAAGTGTTTGCACAGGTTTTACAGGAAGCACGTGCCGGGATACTCAGGCTGATGACGAAAAGCTCGACGGTGAACGTCCGGGAGACGCACGCGGAAGGAAGGGCCTCGGCAAGCGGCGGCCTGGTGGTCAAGGCCGAGATGCTCACCGTGCAGACTGACGAGCGCGTGGAGCTGGTCGACGTGACCGACCGGATCGCGGCGGTCGTGCGCGAAGCCGGCGTTCGCGAGGGGACCGTCAGCCTCTGGTCGATGCACACGACCTTCGCCGTGTTCATGAACGAAGCGCAGCCAGCCCTCCATGCCGATATCAAGCGACTGCTGGAAACGATGGTGGAACGGGACGCCGAGTGGCTGCACAACGACCCTGAACACTCGGATTGCGATCGATTCAACGCGGATGCGCACCTGCGCGCGATGCTGCTCGGGCACAGCCTGACGCTGCAGGTCAGCGGCGGTGAAATCGTGCTTGGTCAATGGCAGCGGGTGCTGGTGGCGGAGCTCGATGGTCCTCGTGCGCGCACGCTGCGCATCCAGATCATGGGGATTGCATAGCGTGAATCCCGGCCTCTTCCAGGATCGATGATGAACGCCCGCGTGCTTGCCGCCGGCCTCGCCGACATCGCCGAGAAGCTTGGCGCTTCCGAACGCCTAAAGTTCGACGACGGGGTGCGGCTCTTCGCGTGCCCCGATCTTCTGGCGCTCGGCTGGCTCGCGAACCGCGAGCGTGAGAAGCGCCATCGCGGACGCACCTATTACAACTTCAACATCCGGCTCGAAGCGACGAACGTCTGCGTGGCGAGCTGCCTGTTCTGTTCGTTCGCCCGGCTGAAGCCCGGCGATCCCGATTCGTACACGATGTCTCTCGAGCAGGCATGGGACAAACTGCGGCAGCGTGCCGCGCAGCCGTTGACCGAGATCCACGTCGTCAACGGGCTCCACCCGGATCTGCCGTTCGACTATTACCTGGAGATGCTGCGCGGCTTCAAGCGGATCCGCCCCGGGATCCACCTGAAGTGTTTCACCGCGGTCGAGATTGCCTTCTTTGCCGATCTGTATGGCATGAGCGACGAACAGGTGCTGCGCGACCTTCAAGCCGCCGGCCTCGATTCGCTGCCCGGTGGCGGTGCGGAGATTTTCGCGGAGCGCGTGCGCCGCAAGATCTGCCACGACAAGTGCGGCTCGGATCGCTACCTTGCGATTCACCGTCTGGCGCACGGCCTCGGCCTGCGTACCAACGTCACCATGCTCTACGGCCACATCGAGACGAACGAGGAGCGTGTCGACCACATGCTCCGGGCGCGTGCGCTGCAGGACGAAACCGGGGGGTTCCAGGCGTTCATCCCGCTCGCGTTCCACCCCGACAACAACCAGATGCGCAAGCTGCCGGCGCCGAGCGCGACCGAAACGCTTCGGGTGCACGCGGTGGCACGGCTGATGCTGGACAACATCCCCCACGTGAAGGGGTTCTGGATTGCGACCGGGGTGGAGATTGCGCAGATCGCGCTGTGGTTCGGCGTCGACGACCTCGATGGGACCGTGCAGGAAGAGAAGATTTACCACATGGCCGGCGCGCGCACGCCCGAAGCGATGACGACCGGGGCGATCCGGCGGCTGATTCGCGCCGCGGGACGGGAGCCGGTCGAGCGCGACACCCTCTATAACGTCGTCACCGGCCCGGAAGCGCCGGATGAGGTTCCCGCGCTGGTACAATAGAGAGTCCAATGGACATCAAACTCCTCACCGACGTCGAGAAGGCGAGTATCGGAGAGCGGCAGCCACTGCCGGAGCGATACCTGCGCCTGTCGGACGACGAGATGGATGCGCGGATCGCGGCCGCGAAGGGGAAGCTTGGCGACCGCGTGGTGATCCTCGGGCACCACTATCAGCGCGACGAGGTCATCAAGTTCGCGGATTACATCGGCGACTCGTTGAAGCTGTCGCGTGCGGCGGCGAGCCGCGGCGCCGCGGAGTTCATCGTCTTCTGCGGCGTGCACTTCATGGCCGAGAGCGCGGACATCCTGCGCGGTCCGCACCAGAAAGTGCTCCTGCCGGACCTCGCGGCCGGCTGTTCGATGGCCGACATGGCGGCGCCGGATCAACTCGAGATGTGCTGGCGCGAGATTGCCGAGATGGGCGTCCGCACCGACGCGATCGAGAACGGCCGCGCCGGCCTGATACCGGTCACGTACATCAATTCCTCCGCGGCGATCAAAGCGTTCGTCGGCGATCATGGCGGTATCGTCTGCACCTCCACCAACGCCGCCGGCGTGATGACGTGGGCGTGGGAGCACGGCGAGAAGATCGTGATGCTGCCGGATCAGCATCTCGGCCGGAACACGGCCTACAAGATGGGCGTCCCGCTCGACCAGATGGTCATCTGGGATCCGAACGAGATCTGGGGTGGTCTGCAGCCGGAACAGGTGAAGGCCGCGAAGCTGATTCTCTGGAAAGGCTTCTGCTCCGTGCACACCCGGTTCACCGTTGCGCAGATCGACGCGTTCCGCAAGCAGTACCCCGGCGGCAAGGTGGTGGCACACCCCGAGTGCACCTTCGACGTGGTGCGGGCGGCGGACGAAAGCGGATCGACCGAAGCGATCATCAACACGGTCAAGGACAGTCCGGCGGGGACGGTCTGGGCGGTGGCGACGGAAGTGCATCTCGTCAACCGGCTCGCCCACGATGTCGCGCCAGAGCGCACCGTGATCACGCTCGATCCATTCGGCTGCCTGTGCTCGACGATGTTCCGCGTCTCGCCGAACCACCTGCTCTGGATTCTCGAAGGCCTGCTCGAAGGCGAGATCCACAACCAGATCATCGTCCCCGAAGACCAGAAGCGCGGCGCGCGGCTGGCGCTCGACCGCATGCTCGACATCAGGGATTAGGAGCCGCTGGTTCCTGCTTCCGTCCGATCACTTATTCAAGGAGATAGAACGAATGGCGCACGCAGTCCCACCGCTCCCCTACGAATACAACGCCCTCGAGCCGCACATCGACGAACAGACGATGCGGATCCACCACGACAAGCACCACGCGGCATACGTCACCAACCTGAACGCCGCGCTGGAGAAGCACCCCGAGCTGCAGCAGAAAAGCGCCGAGGATCTGATCCGCGGGATCAACAGCGTCCCCGAGGACATCCGCACGGCGGTTCGCAACAACGGCGGCGGCCACCTCAATCACACGATGTTCTGGGAGATCATGGGGCCGGGCAAGGGGGGCGCGCCGACCGGGGCGATCGGCGATGCGATCACCTCCACGTTCGGCAGCTTCGACAGCTTCAAGGAACAGGTCAACAAGGCCGGCGCGACCCGGTTCGGCAGCGGCTGGGCGTGGCTGATCGACGCCGGGGGCAAGCTGGTCATCGAGAGCACCGCGAACCAGGACAGCCCGCTGATGGAAGGCAAGAAGCCGATCCTCGGCATCGACGTGTGGGAGCACGCCTACTACCTGAAGTACCAGAACCGCCGCCCCGACTATCTCGCCGCGTGGTGGAACGTCGTCAACTGGGACGCGGTCAACGCCCGCTTCAAGTAATCGCCGCGAGGCGCTTGCCTCGCTCGCCTCGTTTCGCACTCCGGCCGCGGTGGCTCTGCCACCGCGGTACCGGCAGTCCTACCCTTCACCCATTTTGTCGAGCGCTTCATCGATCGCCGCGGGCGACGGAAACTGGTCCTGCCGTTCGGCGATGAAGGAGTAGCGAATCGCGCCTGAGCGATCGATCAGGAACAGCGCCGGCCGCGCGGTGTTCCACGACACCAGCCCCACGGCATGCCAGACGCCGTACGCCTTCAGCACGCTGCGCGACTCGTCCACCAGGATGTCGAACGGCAGCCCCGTCTCCTCGATATACCGGCGCACCGCGTCAGACGACTGGGCCAGGATCGCAACGATTTGTACGCCCCGCGCTTCGTAGGCGGCGGAGTGGTCGGCCAGCTCAGTGAATCGCCGGCGGCAGTTCGGGCACCAGGTGCCGCGATGAAACGCCAGCAGCACCGGCCCCTTCGCGAGGAACTGCGCCAGCGAGCGGAGCTCTCCCTTCTGCGTGGGAAGCTCGAACGGCGGCGCGACGATGAGCGGAGATGGGTGAGCCATGTGGTGTGATTGCGAGACAACTCAAACCAGAACCCGAACCGAACCCGAACTGAACCGAACCCGAACTTGAACGCGAACTGAACCCACACGTAAAACCCGACGTAAAACGGAAAACCTAAAACCTAAAACCCGCGTCCGTCAAAACATCCTCACCTCCACCACCTCACCTGCTTCAACCACGTCGATGTGCGCGGGAATCTCAATATACCCGTCCGCGTGCGCCATGCTCGTGATGTCGCCGGAGGCCTTGAACGCCGGCGCGGCGGCGCCGTCCACGATCCGGACGGTATAGATCTGGTGCCGTCCCGTCGTCGAGACGACGCGGCGCGAGAGTCGGGCGCGGACGATGCGGGGATGAAACTCGGGGAGCCGGGCGATGGCGCGCAGCAACGGCAGGAGCAGCAGGTACGCGTTGGTCAGGCACGACGTGGGGTAGCCTGGCATGCCGACGACCGGCGTCGTACCGACGCGACCGAACACTGTCGGCTTGCCCGGCTTGAGTGCGATGCCGTGGAAGATGACCTCACCCGCGCGCTGCAGCGCGTCGATGATCAGGTCGTGCTCGCCGACCGAGCTTCCGCCCGAGAACACGATGATCTCCACGCCGGAAGCCGCGGCCGACTGGATCGCGGCGGTCAGCTCGGGGAGCGTGTCGGGTGCGGTGACGCCCGGCAGCGCGACGCCGCCGTGTGCGCCGATGATCGTGGAAAGCGTGAACTGGTTGATGTCGTAGATCTGGCCCGGACCGAGCGGCTGCCCGGGGCTGACGATCTCGTCACCGGTCGAGACGATAGCCACACGGGGCTTCGCGAACACGTCGATCTCGAGGAGACCGGTTGCGGCCAGTGCGCCGATGCGGCTCGGGTTGAGCAGGTCGCCGGCCGAGAGGAGCGGCTGGCCTGCGGCGATGTCGGCCCCGCGGCGGCCGACGTGCTGACGCGGATAGACGGGCGTGAAGATGCGGACGTCGGCCCCGGCCCCCGGTTCCGTCTCTTCGACCATCACGACCGCGTCCGCCCCGGCCGGTATTGGCGCGCCTGTGGCGATTTGGATGCATTCGCCGCGCGACACGCGTCGCGTGGGCATCATTCCCGTGTGGACCGTTTCGAGGCAGCGGAGCGTGCGCGGATCGTGGCGGCCGGCGCCGAACGTGTCTTCCGCGATGACAGCGTAGCCGTCCATGGCGGCGCGATCGAACGGCGGCACGTCGATGGTGGACACCGCCGCCGCCGCGAGCACGCGGTTGCCGGCGTCACGAATCGACACCCGCTCCGTCCGGTCCACCGGCAACGCGGTCGCCATCACGAGCGCAAGCGCCTCGTCCAGCGGGATCGTCTCGCGAATCGGTCGCATCGTGGTCATGAAATGGGCTTCAGGCTTGGGCTATTGGGCTTTAGGCTTTGGGCGTTGGCTTTTTGGGTGTCAGGTGCGGTTGGCTACCGGGCGCTTTCAGGTCGTGGCGTCCCAAAGCCTAATGCCCAAAGCCTAAAGCCTAAAACCTAAAGCCCAACACCCAACGCCGCCGCCGCGCTTACCGTTCCAGTTCTCGCACCACGTGGCCGATTTCGGGGAGGATCAGCTTCGTCATCGCCAGCCGGACGGCATGCTCCGAACCCGGGAGCGAGAACAGTGCGGTCTGTCCGATGGTGCCGGCGCAGGCGCGGCTCAACATCGCGGCGGCGCCGATCTCGTCGTAGCTGAGCATCCGGAACAGCTCCCCGAAGCCGTCGAGCCTCTTGTCGAGCAGACTGGAAATCGCCTCGTAGGTGCTGTCGCGCGCGGTGATGCCGGTGCCGCCGGTCGTCACGATCACCTGGACGCGCTCCGGCTGCGCAGCGAGCGCCGCGCGCACGGCTTCGGGATCGTCCGGCACGATCTGCCGTCCGAGGACCTCGTGGCCGGCGGCAATCAGCAGCGAGGCGATGGCATCGCCGCTGGTGTCGGTCGCGACCGAGCGCGTGTCGCTGATCGTCAGCACGAAGCAGCGCACGCGCGAGGGGGCGTCCTGACGATGGGCGAGCGAGGACACACGAGGATTATACGGGCTCGCTGTTTCGGCGGTCGCCCGCCGCAGCCTGGACTCGGGATCCGGGGCCCCGGCTTCGATCCGGAGAGCGCTCGGTGAATCTGATTTCCACATGCGGCACGACCGAGCGTCTCGGATCCGAGGGCGTCGCCTCCAGGATCCAGAGGCCTGCCCCCCGGTCGATCGATGGTGATATAATCCGGGTTTCGCTATGCGGGCCAAGCCCTTTGCGGG